>DASYIO010000082.1:0-1561 GCA_035997465.1 Minisyncoccota bacterium
ATCAAGCGCATCATAGGCTTGCCCGGCGAAACGGTCGTCATACAAAACGGCCAGGTACTAATACAAGGAGTCGACGGCAGCACGACAACGCTTAGCGAGCCATATGTTAAAAACTTGGGCAATGGCGCGGACGCCACATACCCGCTTGGCCCCGACCAATTCTTTGTGATGGGCGACAACCGGCCCGAAAGTTCTGACTCTCGCATTTGGGGCGTACTGCCGCGCGCAAACCTTGTGGGCCGCGCGCTGATACGACTGCTGCCGGTTACACAAGCAGGCATACTCCCCGGCGCGGCCACGTACCAATAAGCATGAGCGCACACAGACTCTCTCCGGCAGGATTCCTCAAACTTTCGCAGGATGTTGCTTCGTTTTACGGTTTTAAGCCGTTGCGCGAGATAGAAAAGACTCTGCCGCATAGCATATACAAGCGCGGGCCGCATAACTTTTCGAGTGCCTCTATTGCGCTTGCACACAGCGGGCCTGTCCCGGGCGAGCCCGCGATGGCCTACTACGCAAGCTCGCACCCTTTGCATGTGCCCGCAGGGCTTGCCTCGCGCGAGCTGGGCGAGTTTGGGCTCCAAGTCTCGGGCGCTAAAGAAAGTGTGGGCGAGGTCCTGCTTTTAAAAACAGTCGCCACCATATTAAGCGAGTGGGGCGGCAACGTCGTGCGTGTGCGCATCAACGCGCTTGGCGACCGCGACTCGCGCATGCGCTTTGCCCGCGAGCTGTCGTCCTTTTTGCGCCGACAAGCGCACAACCTGCCGCCCGAGTGGCGCGAGCGCGCGCCCGAGGACCCGATGGCGTTTTTAACCGCGGCAACCGACGAGACCCGCACCATGCTCGAGTCGGCTCCCCGCCCGATGAACTTTCTTTCAGAAAAGAGCCGCGCGCACTTCCGCGAAATGCTCGAGCACCTCGAGCATTTGGGCCTCCCGTACGAGCTTGACGACATGCTGGTGGGCGACGAGCGCGAGCCTCGCGTTGCCTTTGCAATAGATCTTGAAGAGGACGCAACCGTTGTCGCCTCGGTCGGCGGGCGCTTCGACGACCACGTACGGCGGCTTACCAACCGCAAAGATGTCAGCGCCGTGCACGCGAGCCTCTACTTCCGTAAAAAAGGGCTTGCGGCGTCGAACTTTATGCTCGAGGGCCCTGCAGGCAAGCCGCGTATCTACTTTGTGCAGCTTGGTCTGCGCGCCAAATTAACGAGCCTTAAAGTAAGCGACATTTTGCGCGAGGCGCGCATCCCCATATTGCAGTCGTTTGACTCAAGCAAGCTTAGCCCACAGCTCCAGGCGGCCCAGGCAGCCGGCGTGTCGCACCTTATTATTATGGGCCAGCGCGAGGCACTGGACGGCACCGTTATAGTGCGCGCCGCCGACAACAGCGCCCAGACTACCCTGGTGCTCTCCCAGCTCCCCCGCTACCTTAAGACCCTATAGGATTGCCCGTTTTTGGAGGATGTGCTAAAGTATCCGAGCAATGGCAACCAACGCAGAGGTCAAGAAAAACGACAACGAAAACGCGATAAATCTTATCCGCCGCTTTTCCAAGCGCG
>DASYIO010000083.1:0-4112 GCA_035997465.1 Minisyncoccota bacterium
GTTGGCACTTAAGTCGTTGGCTAAAAAGATCCAGACCGATGAGGAGATAAAACAAGTCGCCACAATTTCCGCAGAGTCCGCAGAGCTTGGCGCCATTATTGCCGATACCATTAAAGAGGTGGGCAAAGACGGCGTCGTTACTGTCGAAGAGTCGCAGTCGCTTGGGATCGAGAAAGAAATCGTCGAGGGCCTTGAGTTTGACCGCGGCTACGTGTCGGCCTACATGGTTACCAACGCCGAGCGCATGGAGTCTGTAATGCGCGACCCGCTTATACTTATTACCGACAAAAAGATATCCTCGATACAAGAGATATTGCCGATCTTAGAAAAGGTCGCCGGCACGGGCAAAAAAGAGCTTGTAATTATTGCCGACGATATAGACGGCGAGGCGCTTACAACACTTGTGCTAAACAAGTTGCGCGGCACGTTTAACGTCCTGGGCGTAAAGGCCCCGGGTTATGGCGACCGCAAAGGAGAGATGCTCGAGGATATTGCCACCATGACCGGCGGCCAGGTGATAAGCGAAAAGACCGGCGTTAAGTTCGAGGCGGCGACGCTCGAGATGATGGGCCGGGCACAAAAAGTTATTGCTACCAAAGATAAAACAATTGTGGTGGGCGGCAAGGGCGCTAAAAAAGATATTGAGAAGCGTACAGCTCAAATACGCGGCATCATAAGCGAGACAAAATCTAAGTTTGATAAAGAAAAGTTTGAGGAGCGCCTGGCCAAACTTACTGGCGGCGTGGCCGTTATACGCGTGGGTGCCGCGACCGAGACCGAGATGAAGTACCTTAAGCTAAAAATTGAGGACGCGGTCAATGCGACCAAGGCTGCTATTGAGGAGGGCATTGTGCCGGGCGGCGGTGTGGCGCTTGCAAAAGTGTCGTTTAAACTGCGCGAGACCTATGACAAATTTGCAACGCAAAAAGTAACTGTATCTCAAGAGATCCGGGTAGGGTATCAAACCGTGCTCAAAGCGCTCGAGATGCCATTGCGCCAGATTGCACACAACGCGGGCGTTGATGCAGGAGTAGTGCTCGAAAAGGTCCGCCAAGCCGGAGGCAATGCGGGCTACGATGCGGTTAAAGACGAAATTGTCGCCGACATGCTGGCGGCAGGAATTGTCGACCCGGCCAAAGTGGCGCGCACGGGCCTTGAGCGTGCCGCATCTGCTGCGGCCATACTCCTTACTACCGAGGTGGCAATTGCCGAAGAGCCTAAAGACGAAAAAGATTCTGCCGGAAATCCGGGCATGATAGGCGGGGACGATTACTAGCCCTGCTCGTCAGTCTCGTACATGGCGGCTTGCAATCTGCCTAGACCTGCTACAATTAAGATATGACTATCGGCTACATAGTGCTGGGGCTTTTGGTGCTCGCGGCTGTGTGGGCTATTGCGGCTTACAACCGTTTTGTGCGCATGGTGATGCGCGCCAAAGAGGCGTGGGCCGACATTGACGTGCAACTTAAACGCCGCTATGACCTTATCCCCAACTTGGTCGAGACTGTTAAGGGCTACGCCGCGCACGAAAAGACCGCTTTTGAAAATGTCACCGCAGCGCGCGCCAGGGCTATGGACGCCGGCGGGGTAGAGGACAAAGCCAAGGCCGAAAATATGCTAAGTGGTGCGCTTAAGTCGCTGTTTGCGGTTGCCGAGGCGTACCCCGACCTTAAGGCCAACGCCAACTTTTTGGAGTTGCAGCGCCAGCTGACCGACACCGAGGATAAAATACAGGCTGCGCGCCGCTTTTATAACGGCAATGTGCGTGACCTTAATACATCGATACAATCTTTCCCGGGTAATGTTATTGCGCAGATGTTTAGGTTTGAGCCGCGTGAGTTTTTTGAGCTCGGCGAGGCAGATGCCGCCGCCAAAGAGCCGGTCAAGGTCTCTTTTTAATCTATGGCGACACCAACGCCCATACATACCGACCTGCATCGCATTGCTATTACCGGCATCATTTGGAAGCAGGATGCCGACGGCACGTATCGCTACCTAATTACCAAGCGCTCGCCGACTAAAAAAGCCTGGCCCAACAAATGGACAGTGCCGGGCGGCGGACTCGAGACTAAAGATTATATGGACGGAAAGGCTACATATGCCAATAGCGAAAGCCCGCAGTGGTATGGCGCTGTTGTAAACACGCTCAAGCGTGAGATTAAAGAAGAGGTGGGGCTTGAGGTAGAGGACGAGCAGTATCTCTTGGACCTTACCTTTATCCGTCCCGACGGCATTCCGGCCATTGTGCTTAGTTTTTATTGCAAATACAAAAGTGGCGAAGTCGTGTTGCAAGAGAGCGACTGTACCGAGTCTGCCTGGGTGTCCGTAGGCGAGCTCAAAAACTATGAACTTATCCAAGGTATCGATCACGAAATAGAGGATGTCGAAGAGCGCCTAAGGGCGGGCAAGAGTGCATAAAAAAGTCCAGGTGGGGGCGCGCCGAAATTTGCTTTGCAAATTTTGGGGTTAAGGACTTTTTTAGGTGCGCTTGCCCATACAATATGGCAACCTTATATACCCACCAAGACGAAAATATCGCCAAGACCTGGATACTCATGACGGGCTTTTTGCTCGTTGTGGTGGGTATTGGCTGGGGCATCTCGTACTACTTTAATAACCCGGGCATTTTAGTATTTGCGGTTGTCTTCTCGATCCTCACCAACATTTGGGCGTACTGGAGTAGCGACAAGCTGGTTATTGCCATGTCGGGCGCTAAGCCTGCGCCCGCCGCACAATACCCCGACCTAAACAATGTCGTCGAAAATTTGGCCATTACCGCCGGGCTCCCTAAACCCAAGGTGTATGTAATAGACGATCCGGCGCCCAACGCGTTTGCCACCGGCCGCAACAAAGAGCACGCGGCTGTCGCGGTTACCTCGGGGCTTTTGCAAATAATGGACAAGACAGAGCTCGAGGGCGTCTTGGCGCACGAGCTGTCGCATATTGGCAATCGCGACATGCTGGTGTCGACCATTGCTGTGGTGTTGGTGGGGTTTGTTACATTGGCAAGCGACTTCTTTTTGCGCTCGACGCTCTTTGGTGCTGGTGGCAGAGACAGGGAAGAGCGTGGCAACCCAGTATTGATGATCATTGCCGTGGCGTTTATCGTACTAAGCCCTATTGTTGCAACGCTTATCCAGCTTGCGATATCGCGCAAGCGAGAGTTTTTGGCCGATGCATCGGGTGCCTTGCTTACGCGCTACCCAGAGGGCTTGGCAAACGCACTGCGCAAAATTGGCAACTACACGCAGCCTATGCGTCGTGCCAACAACGCGACCGCACACCTATACATTTCAAATCCGTTTGGCGCCAAGGCGGCAATGTCGGGCATTGCCCGGCTGTTTATGACGCACCCGCCTATAGACGAGCGCATCAAAGCGCTTTTGGACACAGGTGTACAATAATTGGTATGCACGTAGTAAACGAGCATCGCTTTGAGCGCACCGACATTTGGAAAGAGGGCACATGGCTTGACTTGTGGAGCGTGGTGCATTTGTTGACCGGCGTGTCTATTGGTATAGGCATGCCGGTCTTCCACTTTCCGACAAGCTACACGTTTTTAATGGTGCTGTTGTCGCTTGTTGCCTACGAGCTGTGGGAGGCTATGGTAAAGATAGAGGAAACTCCCCAAAACCGCGTTATGGATGTAGCGGTGGGTATGCTGAGCTTTGTGCCGTTGTACGCCGTTACGTACTCGATGCCGTTCCTTTCGCGCTTGTCGTTGTTTGTACCTATTTTGGCGTTTAATATTTTACTGGCATTTTTAGGCTGGCATGCGTCTGCCAAAGCCGACGTGTTCGAAAAGCAGCTGCGCATTAAGCTCCAGAAGCGTCGTGAGCGGCAGATCCTTAAGCGCCAGCGCCGTGCCGCGGCCAAGGCTATACAGTATCGCCGCAAAGCAGCCGAGCAGTTGACGAAAGCGCCGCAGGAAGTATCGTAAGCAAGACGTGCGTTAAGTACACGGGGAGAGCAATGGAAAAGCAGGAGACGGTCGTTACGATACCTGACCCAAGGCAGTTCGCTGTCACGGTCAGGCAGACCAAAAACTGCGACAGGCGGCGGCTTGTCAGGCTGTCGGTCCGCCGGCCCACAATACCCAGTGACCGGCACAG
>DASYIO010000084.1:0-4329 GCA_035997465.1 Minisyncoccota bacterium
AATCCGTTAAGATAGGAAACGACTTTGTTTTGTACGCGCTTGACGACTATAAGGTACGCGGCACCAAGGCACCAAAGTACGAGGAAGGTCCAGTAGATAACCTCGCCTGCGGGGCCCAAGTCAAGACCAGTGTACGGCATAGCACTAAGGGTAACATACGGAGTCGGGTTGACCGGAGCGTACGCGACCGGAGCGCTGTAGGTGTAGCAGTTGCCCTGGTAATTGTACGAGCCGTAGTTGTAGCCCTGCTGGCCGTAACCCTGAGCGTAGCCATTGTTGTACTGATTGCTATTGCTGCCGGTGTTGTAGCAGTCAGGCTGAGTGTTCTTCTCTTTCTTAGCAGTGTCGTTAAACGAGTTGCTAATTTTGACGCTGTTGTCGGTTACGCTGTTGTCAACGTAGTTGCACGAATTGTTAACGCAGGTGTTAACGGTCGTGTTAGACGCAGTAGTCTTAGGCTGAGTGTAAACCGGATAGCCCATGGACTGGCGATAGTCGTAGTTATACGACGTCGGGTAGTACATAGACGAACCGTAAGAGCCAGTAGAACCAGAGCAGTCAAAGCTGCAACCCGAGTTCCAGTCAGTAGACTGAGTAGAACCGCCACAATCACCACACGTACCGCTAGAGTCACCGCCGTTGCCGTACCAATTGGAATAGTCAGGGGTAGTAGCAGTGCCGCCGCAATCACCACACGTACCGCTAGAGTCACCGCCGTTACCGTACCAACCAGAGTAGTTAGAATTGTCGCCGCCGAGATTAAGGGCGTCGCCACCGGTAATACCGGACTCGTCACCACCATCAAACTGCGCATGCGCAGCTACAGGCATAGATACCACTGCCACCAAAGCGATAGCAAAGGCAATCGCGACAAGCCCCATGTTTTGAACCGCTTTCGAAGTAATGATATTCATATCTATTTTTTAATTAATCGCACGATGCACTTATAATGCTTCTGTTAATAATTGTCAAGGGGTGACTGGCCCCTATCTAAAAGTCGAATTGTTTCGGCTCTTAGATAGGGACTCGAGCCAGCAAGCAAGCTTGCATGACTCGAGCCGACGGAAAGTTACCGACTTCTTAGGATCACCGCTGCGGCGACCGGGGCGAGAGCCCTGATCAGAGGCAGCGGATTGCTGTTGGCCTGGCGGTGCTCACGCACATCGGATTCCGACTGATCGTCTTCCGACATATGTTGGCGACCGGGCACCGGCTTGTGGAAAGTGACCGCGTACTGCGGGTTCAGGAGCCGATTGCCGGTCTTGAGGTGCATGCGAGCATGCATGAGCCTCGAGTTGGGCTTGTGCGCGTTCCACATCACCGCCGGGTCGGTCGGATTCGTGCCGCCCAGGCAGAATTTGACGAATTCGGCCATCGCGACCTCGCACGGGACGTCCACCTTCGCTTCGCCGTTCACCTTGAACGTCTCGTCAAAGAAAGGACGCTTGCCGTTCTTGGCGATGATCCGGATCGGATGCTGCCCACGAATGAGCTGCCCCGTCGAATCGTCCACGATCGCGAGCCAGACCTTGCAGGCGCCGTTCTCCGTCGGCTGCGCCCGGATGACGGGCGGAGGCGCGGGCGGAACGACGTAGGTCTGCTGCCGAGGCGGAGGAAGATCCGCCGCCTTGACCGGATTGGTAACCGCGAAAGTCACCACACCGGCGGTCACGGCAATGACGAACGTCCAGAAGCGCGTCTCGAAGTTCATGGTAGTTCTCCTGTTTCCGTTTTGATTGTGATGAGAGCCGAAGCCCTCGGTGTGTACTGATCTTCTGCGACTAAGCCCGCAGTTCGGCTCATTCCTATGTTCCAGGAAAGCGGCTATACGCGGTTAACCCGTGTACAAGCGCTTTTCTGCAAATATTGCCTAAGGACTACTCTTAATGTCTAGTATAGCACCATGGGGCCCTCTTGTCAAGGGCCTTTATGAAGATCCTAGAAAACCCTTATTTTACAAGGCGTATGCACCCGTAAAGTCAGCCGTCACAACAAAGCGGTCAGATTTGGTCCCAAAGGAGTCGCACGTAACTAAAGTAAGGTGCTTGCCCGTCGCCGGTAGTTCTACCACGTCCTCTTGCGCATTGGCAAGGCGCACGCCGGTCACGCTATAGCGATACTCGGTGCCTGCAGAGTACACGCTTATGGTCTGCCCGTTTTTTAAATTTTGTATGCCGTTAAAGGTCTTGTAGACCTGGTTGTGGACTATGGGCAGATACGAGCTGTGGCCAAACAACAGCACCGTCCCCTCCGCACCCAGCTTAGATGAGTCCGGGTAGCGCATGGCCGCCTCATCTACGGCTTTGTTAAGCGTATCGATGTCTGTTGCCTGCGGGTTAACCACCTTAGAGTCTAGCCCAATGTCTTTGGCAACAACACGCACAGGCAACTCGGCTGTGCCGTCGGCAATAGTTTGGGGTGTGCTGTTGGTCGTGTCGGTTATGGCCGGGGTGTCGGCGTCTGCGGGCGGGTTAGGCAGCGCATCTACCATACCCAAAAACAGGTACGTGATGCCAAAGAGGACGACAAATGTAACGGCAAAAGGAAAGAATCGCATGGCAGTAATAAATTTATACCATTGTTTGCTAGTCTTGACAACTGGCACGCCCATGCTATAGTGCCCGCCATGGCAACACATACAACTTTCCGCGACAATTTTTTGCGTGTAGTGGCAGTTTTGGGCCTTATCGCTATCCTCCTTTTGGGCGCGTGGGGTATTATCCAGCTCGCATTTTATTTGCCGACCTTTTTTGGCAACCTAGGGCACGCTAAAGAGGCTTTGACTGTCTCTGTCCCCGCCCAGTCGGTATCCGACAAAGCTATAACTTTATCGTGGAAGCACACCGGCAAAGACGGCGAGTACTCATACTCGGCCTCGTACGCGTGCGCCGCGGGCCTGCAGTTTGCCGCACCAGTACCTACGGGTGCTTACCAGTTGGTGCCGTGCAACACACCGTTTAATTTTGTCAGCGCATCTACTTCGATGCCCGTTATCCCCGTACTTGCCGTTGGCACCCGCCAGGCAACTACCACGCTTACCGTTGCCGCAACTAAACTATCTGATGGCACCGTGTCCGTTAAGGGCACTGCTAATACGACCGTGATGGCCAGCACAACCGCGGTCTCGACATCGGGCACTGCTACTACTGGCACTACCTACACACCCGGCCAAACCACTACCAAGCCTGCCACTACCACCACTAAGCCTGCGACAACCAACAAGCCCGCATCAACGTACGTTGCCTCGGGCCACACCACCAACTTGTACGGATACGCTGACTTGGCGGTACAAATATTGTCGGCACCTCAGGGCGTACGCGCAGGCTCGCGCGTGTCGCTGCAGTTTGTTGTAACAAACGTCGGCACCAACGTGGCACCCGCAGGCTGGGCCTTTACTGCAGCGCTCCCGTACAACCCGGTGTACGTCTACCCCTCGGGCGGCCAGCAGATGCTCTACCCCGGCGACAAAATTGTCTACACGCTGACCTATGACGCGGTGGGCACGGGTGGCGACTACTACTCATACTCGCAAAACGACTACGGACAGGCGCAGGTCAATGTGCAGGTTGATACCAACAACTTTGTGCCCGAGCTTAACGAGTACAACAACACGGCCAGCGTCTCCTACCAGGTTTATTAAGGCTCCAGGAAATAAAATTGTGGAGGGTACGGACTTTTCTTTGCTAAGAAAGTCCTGAAGTCTCCCGCCGTCGCGGTCCGAACCCCCTCCAAAATTTATTTCCCTCCGCTATGCAAAAACTCCCTTTGGGGAGTTTTTGCTATTTGACTATATGTATTAAAAATGGTTTAATTATTATGCCTCCTGCCGACCTCCGGTAGGGGGTTTGTAGAGGAGTGAGTATGAGTAGGTTAGACGTAGGAGACAAAGTGACTTGGCGTGAGTGCGTCAAGCCTCACCTCGTCGAACTACTAGAAAGTCTGAAGCAAAGGCACGGCCCGGGTCCCTTTTGGGTCGTAGAAGAGCGGTCAGCTCAGGCGGGCTTCGATTACATTGACCCGTCCAATCCGCGAACCGTTCGCTTTCGTGATGCGAACGGCAAAATAAGCACAGACTTCCTTGGTACTGGATGGTTTGTTAAGGCCAGAACCAAATAACCAGAGGCAACTTCAGCGCCGGCGGGCCCCATCCCCGCCGGCGTTTTTTATTTAAATATCCAGGTTAGCAGTCTTGGCGTTTGATTGTATAAACGACTTGCGGCTGCTGACGTCCTCGCCCATCAAGATCTCAAAAATGCGGTCTGCGTCTGCGGCGTCGTCTATCGTTACTTGTTTAAGCACGCGGTTTTGCGGGTCCATGGTCGTCTCCCA
>DASYIO010000085.1:0-5309 GCA_035997465.1 Minisyncoccota bacterium
ATTCGCTTTTCGGCAGACTTTAACGGACCGCTTGATGCAGCCCGCGTCGACGACGTAAACGTTAGCGCTGACCTTGTAACTGAAACGAACACTACGACGGTAGTACGCCAGGCCGACCTTGACTACACCTCAAGCAGCCCAGCTGTGGTGCGTGCCGACGGTCTTGATAAGTGGTTTATGTACAACGACACTACGGACGTTGTCGACAACACATTGGGCGGGTTTGTAACCGGTCCTGCCACGGCCCCATTGGGCCAGGGCAGCGTCGAGTTTACGCTTGGGGCCTCCAATGCGCGCAAAAATATCGCAACGTACCAGTTTGCCGGTACGCTTCTTAACACCATCGGCAAGATGAGCTTTAGCGCGTACTCGCACTCGGGTGTCGCGGGCGCTACTGAGTCTCCGTACTTTAACTTTAACGTCGACTTTACCGGCTCTAATACGTACCAAAAGCGTTTGGTCTTCGTGCCCAGCGCCAACGGCGCAGTGCCGCAAGACACATGGAACACATACGACGTTATTAGGAACGGCACAGCACTGTGGAACTACTCTGGCGCTTTGTGGCCAGCAGGCGCCACAAGCAACGGTACTATCGCGGGTACAACCGCACGCACGTGGTCTGCTATCTTGGCCGACTACCCAAATGCCCGTGTCCTTGCGACCGACAGCTGGGTGGGCGTGCGCGTAGGCGAGCCGGGTCCGACCAACTATGCCGGCGATGTCGATAAGTTTGTCATCGGCACCATAAGCGGATCGACCCTTACGACCAAGACGTTCGACTTTGAGCCGACCATCGCTCCGGACTGCTCGACCACTAACACTACGTTCGATGATATGTCGCTGGGCTCGGTCAACGGCCAGGGCACTCCGGCCTGGACAGTGACCAACGGCTCTATCGACCAGAGGGTCGTGTCCAACACGTACGGGTTTGCAACCTTTGGCTGCCAGACCCTGCGCATGTCAGACTCCTACACCACCGGCTCTTTTGGTGACCAGATCTTTTCGCCTTCTATAACCAACGAAGCAGGAGAGAGCGACGCGCTGAGCGACGGCAATTCCGGCGGCACTCGCCAAAACCACTTTGTGGCGCAGTTTGACCTGGCCTCCGCATACCCCGGCCTCCAGACTGGCATGCATATGTCCGTATCGCCCGATCGCGGAGACGGATCCCGCATGAGCTACCTGCGCTTTGAGGATGACACCGACGGTATACACGTGTACTTCGATGATGTTCAGGGCCAAAATGTCGGTTACCAGGCAGCAGATTTCGAAGAGGCAGATATCGCAACCCTCAACCGTACCCAGCCGCACACGATCAAGTTCGACATGACCTTCGTCGATGGTCCGAGCAACGACATTGTAAAAATATATATAGACGGCAACTTGGTTCATACTGGCACAAGCTGGGAGAATTATTACCGCTTCGATACCGAGTCTCAGGGTTACCCGACTGTCGACTCTTCGCTCTACAACAAGAGCCGCACCGTTGACTCGCTGCTCTTCCGCGAAAGCGGCGATGCAGACGCCGGCAACGCAGGCAAGGGCTTCTTGGTTGACAACGTCGACGTATCTTCAGCCTCAGTCCCCGGATCCATACACATTAAGAAGTACGAGTGTACGCTTGGTACCACCGTTGTCCGCTCTCAGAACGGTGTCGGCGGCATTGTCCCTGCAGGTTGTACGCCCGAGGATGGCGCGACCTTTGGCTACGTTCATGGCACACAAACCGATGCCAACAGTCCGTATCCGGAACTTAGCGCTCCTATCACCGCTGGCGGCGCAACGAGCGCCGGCGGAAATCTCACGATAGGTTCGCTTCCTGCAACGGGCCGCTACTTAGTAGTTGAAACTAACGGATCTAACCAGCAACTGGCACCCGGCGATATACTCGGCCTGTACTGCCAGGGCGACGGAGATACATCCGACAGCAACGACAATCAGGAGCTTACGTTTGTAACCCCCGGCAATACTGTTGAGTGCGTTGCCTACAACAAGGCCGCGCCGCTTCCGACAAGCGTCAAAGTAACCATCGCTAAATACATTGGCGACGAGCCCGCAAATACCGAAAATACAAACAGCGCATCCTTCCCGATGCATGCAATATTCCCGGGCGGCGAAGGAGACTACGCGCTTGGCCCTGTTGGCGCAAACAACCCTGACCCGTACAAGGCCACCACATCGGACATGCCTGTCCACTCGGCCTACAGCACGTACGAGACAATGGGAGAGGAGTGCACCGAGGCAAACCCATGGAAGCTCGACGGCTACTCTGTTGGTACAACCGAGGAGGCCGCAGCTGCCGCAGAAGTAAGCGACACCGCGCCTAACTTTACCGACCTTATAAGCGACGAGTTTGTCATCGTCCACAACAGTCCGTGCACCACGCCCCCGCCGCCTATCTGCTCTGTCGACCCCGAGGCATACGTAAGCGACGCAACAACGCAGGTAGACGGACATGCCGCCGTTGCAGTTACTCCGCACCCGGCTTGGACAGCATCTATCCCGGGCGCAACCTGGATATACAGCGACGCGCTTAACGGCAATGGCTCATCGCCCACAGGTGACAAGGTCTTTACTCAGACCTTTATCATCGCAGGGACGCCGGCCGACTCAACACTCAACATTGCGGCGGACAACATGTACACCGTAAGCGTAAACGGCCATGCCGTAGACACCGGTACATCGGGCAGCGACCTTAACAACTTCGATACTGCCGACTCGTGGACCATCCCTGCAGCAGACTTGGTAACCGGTGCTAACACCATCACGATCACTGTTACCAATCCTGCTAACAATCCGGCCGACAACACTCCGTTTAACGACCCTAACCCGGGCGGCTTGCTCTACAAGCTCACCATTAACGACACCTGCTCTGGCGGCGGCTCTACCGGCCCCGACGTTAAGGTCCACATCTACAAGTACCTACAGGACGGCGATAGCATTGAGGCAGTAGGGGATGAGTCTCCTTTGGCATCGTTCCCGATGGAGTCATCGTGGAGCGCCGTTATTGGCGGCAGCTCAAACGTTGGCACCGGCACATACCAGCTTGGTACATACTTTGGCGGCGCAGACCACAAGTTTGAGGCCGACACATCGCCGATGCAGGCTCCGGTCATCATGTACCAAACACACGAAGTAACCGGCGACGGCGAGGGCGACGTGCTCGCAGCCGATGCAGAGTGCGTCGAGGGCAAATACCGCCTTGTTGGATACAAAACATCCGAGGTGTCCTTGGCCGACGCAGAAAATGCTCCTACCTCTCCTGACACTCCGGAGTTCGATAACTTCGACACCGACAGCTACATCATTGTTATCAACGAAAACTGCGATGACGTGATTGTGCCCGTCGAGCCCACACCAATAAAAGTCCACATCTTCAAATACCTCGACAGCGGCACGTCTGTTGATCAGGTTGAAAACGATGCCGATGCCCCAATCTTTCCGATGAAGGCGGTCTACAGCATCGCGGGTCTCGCAACAAATCTTGACCCGGGCGACGGCTACAACTTGGGCGACTACGGCAGCGACACCAATGACAACGAAGAGCATCTTCAGTACGCAGCCGACACTGTGCCGCTCGCTGTGGGCGACACCTACGGCACGCACGAGGTAGTAGGCGGCGACAGCCCGGTAGTCGCAAGCGTCGACCAGTGCTCTGACGGCAAATACTACTTAGAGGGTTACAAAGTCGGCGACACCCTTGTTGGTGCAGAGGGTGCACTATTGTCTACCGTGTCTCCGTACTTTAGCCCTGTTACTGCAAGCAAATACGTAATAGTGGTCAACAAAGCGTGCCCGACAAGCAACGATGGTGGCGGTGACACACCTCTGGACATCGACCTCGCTCTTGCTAAGACAGTCAGCGACGGCACACCTGAACAGGGTCAAACCATCACCTACACGATATCTGCGACTGACCTCGACACCTTCTACACCGCAACCGGTGTTACGGTAAACGACATCCTTCCGGCCGGCGTCACCTATGTATCCAACAGCGCAAGCTCGGGCTCGTACGACCCGTCGACGCATCTGTGGAGCATCGGCAACCTCTTGCCCAATACCACCGTTACTCTTACCATCACAGCAACCGTAAACGCAGAGACGGCAGGACAGACCATTAGCAACAGCGCATCGATAACCGAGGATGAGCTTGATGCCGACACCGCCAACAACTCGGCTACAGCCTCGATGACGGTCAACACGCCCGAGGCTCCAGGAGACGAGACGCCTCCTACTATCGACCTTACGGCTACGACTACAGACCCGACATCGGACAATCCGATATTCGTAACCGCTACGTTTAGCGAGCCGGTTACCAACTTCGATGTAAGCGATGTCGATCTTAGCAGCGCTACCATCAGCGGCTTTACGCAGGTAAGCCCGACCGTGTGGACGTTCCTCCTGACGCCTAACGGCTCGGTTATATCGGCAACTGTCCAGCAGCATAAGTTTACCGACCTTGCCAGCAACGAAAACGTTGTAGGAGACTCGATAACCTTCAACATCGCATCTGGCTCCTCCAACGCCAAAACTTCAAGCCATCACGGCGGCGGCTTTGTAGCCAACTTTGTGGCTCCAAGCGGCGGAGAGGTCTTGGGTGCTCAGACAGGTCCGGATGTGTGCTCGACTCCGCTCCTCTACACTTACATGCGCCAGGGTCAGGCAAACAGCAGCGACGAGGTAACAAAGCTCCAAAACTTCCTTAACGGCGAGATGGGCTCAACGCTCCCGCTTACAGGGTTCTTTGGTCCTCAGACCGATGCGGTGGTCAAGCAGTTCCAGCTCAAATACAAAGACGAGATACTTACTCCGTGGGGTCTCAACGCTCCTACGGGCTGGGTCTACAAGTTTACGCAGCGCAAGATAAACCTTATTTACTGCGCAAACCTTGTTATCCCTGTCCCTAAGCCGGTCATAGACTAACTCCACAGGTTAGTTGTGCAAAAACCCCATGCTCGGCGTGGGGTTTTTGCTATATGATAGAGAGTAATGCGGCTTTGGCGCACGATTAAAAACCATCTTATCCCGCATCGTGGCAACACGCATCGGCCCCACATCCTGCGCAAGCAATGGCTGGTGGCTTTTTTGGGCCTGGCACTCATAAGCGAGGCCGCGATACTTGGGCAGTCGGCTTTTACACAAGGCCCCAATGTGTTTTTGGCGGCGGTCGTGCGCAGTGATGTCATCGAGTACACCGACGAGGCTCGTGTGGGCGAGGGCGGCCAAAGCCTTACAGAAAGCGACGTGTTGGACGCGGCGGCCCAGGCCAAGGCAAACGACATGGCAGCCAAGGGTTACTTTAGCCATGT
>DASYIO010000086.1:0-8902 GCA_035997465.1 Minisyncoccota bacterium
CAGCGGGTTGCCGCATGCCGCGCACTTAAACATGCCGTCGCGCTCTTCGTGCAGCAGCTTGCCGCTAAACGGGGCCTCGGTACCCTTTTGGCGCAGCACCTGGTATTGCTCGGGGGTTAGTTTATCCTTCCACTCTTTTTCTGAACTGGGCATAATGATTTGTTGTTGAGGCCTTAATAACTACTCCCAAGCCTCGTCGGGTACCGGCACCACGTCTTGGTTGTCGGCTACGGCCGCCGGTATTACGCACAGCACGCGGCCCGCAATTTTAAAGTCGCCGCGCAAGACAATGGGCTTGTACTTGGGGTCCTTATTTTCGGGGTAAAGTATCGTAACTCCGTCGCGCCTCTCGAGGCGCTTGACCGTGACCATGTCACCTACTATGGCCGCGACCCTGTCGCCAGACTTAACATTGTCGGTAAATCGCACCAAAATGTAGTCGCCGCTGTTGATGCCAGCGTCGAGCATGCTGTCGCCCACCGCACGCACGGCTACTATGTCGCCGCTTTCTTCGACTATCTTTTTGTCTACCTGCAAAAACTCATCGTACTGCTCGGAGGCAAACACCGACAGGTCGTCGCAGCCCACATTGGCTACTACCGGTACCGACACCAAAGTTTCGGCCCGGCCATAGGCGTCTATCGGGCGCAGCTCGATATTGCGCCTGGCGTACTTGCGGCGCACCACAAAGCCCTTGCGCTCGAGGATGTCGAGGTACTGCACCACGGTGCGTATCGACTTAAAGCCCAGGTTGCGGCGCAGCTCGTCGAGGGTGGGCGGCTCGCCCTTGGCCTCCATATACAGAGAGATGTTCTCTAAGACTCGCTTTTGTTTGCCTGTAAGTACGCTCATATGTGTATTGCTAGACTAATAATAGCCTTACTATAACATAAATCTGCCTCGTAAATACACAAAGTACACAAATTGCTGTGGATACTAAACTCCAAAACAAGCGTCGCAATTAGTCCAGATTTGCCCGAGGTAATTTAGTGCTCGTGCGGCGCGTGCTTGGAAAACAGCTGATTTACCGACAGCTTGGCGATGCCAAACAGGTAGATTATCTCGAGTATGCCGGCTGTGTTGACCACAAGCAGGACAACAAACCACCAGTGCTGGGCGCGCCTGGCGCTGTGCCACAAGGCTAAGCCCTTCCAAAATATGGACCATAAAACTACAACAACGATAAGCGGGCCCAAAAACGCAAACAATGCCAAGGCCCAGTCCGGCGCCCCTATTGGTAAATGATGCCAGGGCTCATTGCCCCATGGTTGGTTATACATACCCTAAAGTATACACCTGAGGCCGGACGCATAACGTCCGGCCTCTCAAGGAGAACAAATCACCGTACGCAGGAGGATCACGACGTTTACCATTACCTCTCCGACGTTAAGATGCTCGCGGCGAGAGTACCAGCGCGCATTTACTATCAGACACTTAGTTATAAACACGTAGTCTGACGCAAGCCTCGCATACATGTCCACCGCGAGCCGGCGGTTTTTGGTGCTCTCGGCGTACTCGAGCCCCAGGATCACCGCGCGCCTGTACTCGCGTGCCACGGGCGGCAAGAACTTGTTGCTTGTCGCCGCCAGTACAAAGCGGTCAAGCTCGGCCTCGATGATATCAGTGGCATAGTACTGCCACTGGCCATCGCGGCCACACAGTTTGCGGCGCAGGGCATAGCTATACGCGCTGGCCTGCTCGTCATTCGGCATTGCCATGGCTATCTCTCCAAGGAGGAACGTTTGTCCTACCCTAGCGCACCAGGCAGCAAGTTACAAGAGATTAGGGTTTGACGACAAACCAGATGCCACCCACACCCTGCCCTTTTACATCACCGCTCGCTTTGTCTTGTATGTAGAAGTACAGCGGATGCCCGTTGTAAGTAACCTGGGCTTTGCCATCGGCGCGTACTATCGTGTCTACTTTACCGGTTACTCCAGCCTGTAATTGAGCTTTTACGTTGTCCTCGGGCCCAACAATATAGGGCGGCCAGTTGGTGGCACACTGCCCCGTGCAGTTAGACACATTGTTGCCGTCGGGCGCATAGGTATAAACGGTCATACCGTTGTAGGCAATAAGGTATTTGCCGAGCGTTGCGCTGGCGTCGGTACCAAGTGCGAGGTTAGAGCCGATGACAGAGCCGTCGGCACCATCGGCCATCGGTTGTTGGCCCGGGGTGGATGCGTCGCCAATGCCGTTGTCTTGCGCCGCCGTGCCGGGCTGCTGAGGCACTCCATTGGCAGGCTGGCCTAAGTTGCCCTGGTTGGGAGAGCCGTTGATGCCCGCCTGGCCAGCAGGGCCTTGCGTACCCGGCATGGGCACAGGCACGCCTCCATGCATAGACCACCAGTACCACCCGCCCAAAATAAGTATCAAAACAACCAGCACCGCGACTATGGTTGAGGTTTTCATACCGATAGTATATCAAAGCCCCAACCCTACTTTTGGTCTATTGCAGTCTTTTGCAAAACACTAGTATAGACTCGGCGCGCGAAGTCAGTTTATGACGCACAGCCGGGCCGTCGTTTCGTTTTAGCAAGAGCCCCGCCACCGTCATCTTGCGGACATGGTCGGAGGCGTTTTCGTACCCCATCTTGAGCCGCTCCGCTATATCGAGGACCGACAGCTCCGGATGCTTGCTAAGCAGGTCTAGGATTTGGATCCTGCGGTGACTCGCGAAGCCTTTTATGACGCGCTCCAACTTTCTGGCGTCGGTAGCGATGTTCATACTATTAGTCTATTGCAGTGTTTTGCAAAACACTAGCATAAGACTGGGGACAAATCGAGCGCTCGGAGAAACCACACGCTGAGCGGTTACCTGCCCTGCCAGCGGTCTATAAAATCAAACCTGTGCACAAGGTTAAGCACATTAAGCGCAAGACTATCTTTAATAAACAGCAGCGACGTTGCCTCAAGCCCGAGGCCTACGCCGATGCTCGCCCACACCGGGAGCACCCGTGCTGCCCCAAACCCAAGCATCATGCTCGCCGTATCGCTCAACGAGTTAAGTATGCTGTCGCCCGTATACCCATGGGCCAAGGCCTGCTCGCGATAATGCTCTATGACCATAGGGGTGTTCTCTAGCAGCTCCCACCCAACCTCTACACCTACGGCAAGCACGAGCCGCCGAGCCCCGGAGAGTTTGGGGAACAGGAGCCCGTGTATGACGTGCGAAAAAGTATACCAGTCGCTTAGGTGCTGCGAGTTGCCGGGGCTTGCTACGACACCTTCCCAAAGTTTGATGTAGCCGCAGGTGCACAGCGCAGGTTGCCCCAACCACCATAGCCCTAAAGCCTGCAAGACAAAAAGGCCCGCTACCCCAAGCAAGACATATCGGTGCTGCCAAATACGGCTATACATGGAGTAAGTATACAGAGCTTAGTTACCCCACTACGACCTTAAAGCCACCGAATCTTTTGCGGCGTTGGTACTGTCGGCACAAACCGCTCTCAAAGCAGCTTAGTACGCGTCAAACTGTTCTGCACTTACATCTTTAGTTTCGGCATTACCGCCGACAACCGGATTAAGGGTCACATGCCAACCGGGATAATACTCGTCAGTATCACGAGTAACGTAGTCAAAGGTATCGGCAAAAGAGCTTACCTGATTGTTGCGGTTAAATTTTTGCGTTGCAGTGTTCCAATCGGTACCCTGGGCAAAAGCGAGCCAGTACGTACCATCGGAGATCCCCTCCATTGTGTATGTACCATGAGCTTGTATATATACACTCAGTACGGACGTTCCGGAATCGCCCACTCCATGAATAAGCTTGGCCACGGCGTCAAAGTCGGTACCGTTGTCTATTTTAAGAGAGCCGTGTTCTTGCAAGTATTGGCTCTTTTGTTTAAGAACCGTCCCAGTCGGGAGTGACACTCCTGGAGTCATATCGGGCGGAGGTATCACCGCTTGTTGTGTATCAGCTGCCGAGGCTGGAGGGGGCAGTTGGGGCGTGACGTTGTCATCGTACACGCTATAAATGACAAACCCCGCAATGAGTATTAAAAACCAGTAGCGTCCTATCCCATGTATAAACTTGTCCATTGAGCTGTCGTTCATATAGCTACCGAATTAGTTTTATTAATTTGAGTTCCACAATGGACACAAAACTGCCCTTGCGGCACAACCTCTTTACCACACGCTCCGCAATATTTGCTCGGCTCATCTTTTACTTCTTCCTGAATCTTTTGCGCTTCAGGCAACAACTCAGCAGGAGAAGCGTCGGGAGCTGCATTATTTAATGCCGCAACCCGGAGATGATATTCTTCTGCTGTTATCACCCCCGTGTTCAATAATTGGTTCACTTCAGCAATAGGCCGCAAGATGTCGACCTGATCCTGTTTTAGGTCCAGACCATACTTGCAGATTGGACACAGAAGCAACCATTCTGTCTTATAAGGGATAACCGGAATAAAAAAGAGAGTAAACCACGTAGTACGGCGCACCAAGGTCCAAAACTCTTCGTTGTTACAATGGTCGCAAGTACGCTTAAAGACGGGACCTATAAACCAAGTCGTTTGGAAATTCCAACCAAAAATTATCATATATTTTAAAAAAGTCTCTTAAACTCTTTGCTCCATTCCGGAGGGTGGCCGGCTATAACGTATAGCATGGCCAATTTAATGAGCCGAAGGACTACCAGGTACAGGACCAGCGTAAGAAGACAGTACCAAAAGGCGTCTCCGTCAGAGCCATAGTAATGAGCGTTGCCGTAATAGTCTGAGTATGAGTGCTGCGAATTTGAATCCCACACCACAGGCAAAACAATAAGAAGAGGCAGATGGACAATGATGTAAGCCACCTTCGCCAGCCGATACCACCACCGATCTTCCGAAAATGTAGCCTTGTGCGCGGACGGAGCTACTTGGCCACACTTTCCGCAAAAAGCCGCTCCCTCAGTTAATTTATTTCCACAGTTTTTACAAAACATGTTTGGATAGTTAGGTTATCTGTTTTCCACATTCAGTACAAAACTTAGCATCGTGCTCTTGCTTGTTACCGCAATGGACACAAAAGGTACCCCCTTGGTGGGCTGGGGGTACGTCATGTTTCTTATTACGTTCGTTCTCAACCTTGAGGGCTTTATAAAAGTAGGGCATAAAAAGCACCCACCAAACAATAGGCATAATGCCTGGTGTTTCAGTAAGCTGAAAGCCTTTATCAAGAGTCCACAACGCCATCAGTCCGATTATGGCCCAGCGATGCCCTTTATAAACAAAAAAACAGAGAACTAGATACACGACCCCTTCAATGATGACGCCTGTAAAATCTATGACACCTAGGAGACTGATTGCTAAAGAAATACCAAGCAGCAAGAACACTAACAATACGGCCACACCGCGGTATGACTCAGAGATCCCAAGTGTCTCGTACTCCTCGACCTGGTATGCAAGTTCGGCGGGAGGAATTTTCCAGGAAAGAATACTTTGGTGCGTCTTAGACGCCCCGGTTGGCTTATCCATAGCTATAATAGGAGGCTTATAAAAATGCTGTCTTGCCTATGCCGCAATAGTGCCTGTTTTCTTCATATTTGTACAGGGCCGTAGTAAACAGGCTAATTATAGCCACTCCGCTACCCCGCCGTGGTGCGAGCAAGTGCCACTGCGGTGCTGGCTAAAGCTATACGTGCCATCTCGGCACTGGGCCGATGCGCCAGCTGGAGTACTGGGTGCATAAGCTGGCGAGTGTACCGAGTTGCCGTCGACATTGGTGTAGTAATTGTCGTTGGAGAGCTGATTGTTGACCGAAGCGGTCGTATGCACCACGGCCTGAACAGATGATTGGGGTGCAGGTGCAGGAGCCGGGCTTGCATTAGCGACCCCGAGGGCGAGAAGCCCGACCACCCCTAAAGTGGCTATATAACGCTTCTTTTTATACCAAGGGCGGGGGTCCATAACGCCGCCATCCTACTCCCCCTTCACCGAAAGGCAAGCTCTGTTAAATCCTCGCTTTCCCCCTAACCCAGATAGGCCGCACAGCGTTCCCATACGCTTGGCCGTGGATTAAGGCAGCTCTATTTATAAAATCATCGATACCGAGATAACTCATTAAAAACGCTTTCAAAAGAGCTTGTACCCTGACGTAAAATGTAAATGCCTCGCTAGAGTTTTTATACACGTCGCACTCCCATACTTTGCCGTGTGATACCCAATCACGAACAGTGACCAGCTGCGTTAAAAAATCTTCAATCTTATTTTTATTCCCATATTGCTGATCATAGCCGAACTTATCTATGGAGTAACGCAGATATTCGACAAAAGGCATTCTCCCCTTTCCTGGAACTTTTACCTGACTTGGGTCAGAAATATTATGATCGAGACAATATATCCCTCGGGTAAGCAGTTCGAGCGGCTGAAAGTACCACACGTCCTTAAAATCGCTATAGTCAGTAAAAAACTCACCTTCAAAAAGAAGTACCAGGCTTTGAAAGAAAACGTATCGCTCCCTGTCAGAAAACTGATTAAGCTTTGCTATCGATGGCTCTAAATATTTTTCCACTTCCTTATATGTAAGTAGCTCCCAATCAAAAGATCGTCCTTGTCGAAAGAAGAGTGCCGCCTCTTTCCTCTTTAAAGGAAAGACATTTCGGGACTGAAACAGGGACAGTAGGGCACAGTAGTCCCATATTTTTGGCTGACTTCGATAGAAGTAAGATTTTTCGTTCTCTATCTCCGGTGTTTTTTCGACAGCATATGTAGACAAAAAATTACTATCTCGAGTAAAAGAATTTTCCTTTTCCCATTTTTCATTGCCCTCGAGAAAGTTATCGACAGGCTCAAACTTATAATGTTGAGCCTCCAAAAGTCGCGGCAGATATGCGTTATATATAGCGATTCGCTCCATTACTTCAAGTATAGGACTTATTATCTCCCCTTCCAGTCTCGGATAATAAGTTTTTTGTTTTTTAGGTCGACTTGGACGGTCAGTTTTTGACGCTCCTTCCACCCAAAGCGCTTTATGGCCTCTATGGGCAAACTAAGAGAGTAGGTTGCACCGCGCCCGACTTTGCTAATTTTGCGCACCGTTTTGTTGCCCATACTAGCCTTGGGTCGTGCCATATGCGCCTATCATACACCTCTCCTGAGTTAACTCATGAGTTAATTACTGAGTATTGCAAAAGATAAGACTTGTGTTAGTTTATCGGAGACTGAGTTCCCACCGTCTGAGAAAAACGAGAGGCCGAGGATGATCGAATTCCTGATGAACGCCGGACACCCTTTGCCCGACGGGGTTATGCACGCTCTCTACAATGCGGCCAAAGACATGGCCAAGAGCCGTAAGTGTCGCCGGACCCTTAACGAGCCGGGCTACTCCGGCGTAGTTACCACGAGCTGGAAGACCGGCAGTATGGGCAGCATCTCGGGTGTCGAATTTAGGGCCGAGATGGATACGCCCTTTGGCGAGAACATTGTCACGTTCATCGTCAGGTCGTATGAGCTTGAGGACGAGGAATGGACCGGTATAAATAGCAGTTCGCCGGAGGAAGCCGAGATGATGAGCGAGATGAGTCGGCGTCCTCGTGGTCGTCTGCATTGACCACCTACATCAAGATCTACGTTGCCCGGCTAGCGCATTGCACTAGCCGGGCGGTCGCTTTTTATAATTATCGGCACATGCTATAACAGCGCTACGCCGCGATAGCGGAGGGATGTACACGGGAGACGACATGAGCAATCTCATCAGGCCAATCGCTTTGGCCATTGACGACGTCAACCTCGCTGACCACGACCAGGTTTGCCAACTGGGTGCCTACGAGAAGATCTTTGCCCACTCGGGCGGGGTGTCGGGCGAAGACCGCCCAACCATCCTGGCGGCCATCCGCGCAAAGAAGGCCGAAGCTCGCAAATCGCACATCAACTGCGACTTGGCACTGAGCCTGCTCGACAAGGTCGAGAAGGCGCTTGGTACCAGTCTGCGCTTCGTCGAGCCCGCGCTCGCCGAAGGTGGCCGAGTCGGCATCGGGGTTTGAGTAGACCCACGCCGCGACATACACCGCCCGATCGGACACCAGTCCGATCGGGCGATCGCTTTTTATATATACGAGTGGTATGGTGGGGCGGACAAAGTCGGAGGCTTGCATGTACAAGTACTTCAACGAGCTCTTTGGGATAGCCGTACTACTTGGGTGCCTGATGTTCGTGCTTCTTGCACTCAAAAGACCGCGGCTGGCTTGGGCGTCTGCGACTCTGGCTGGCGTGACCCTCGTGACCCTGGCGCGAGAGCTGGAGAAAAATCCTTTTCTTATCTCACGCGTCGGGCTGGGCGGTTGGGAGCCAAACACAGTGCGGTTGAGTGTAGTAGTCGTGGGTTGCATTGTCGTGGCAACCTGCCTTGGGATCCTTATAGTGTGGTTGTTGGAGAAAGCCGCAAACAAATAACGGGCCGGCGCATGCGCCGGCCCTGATGCGTTGCAAGTTGGGAAAGGAGGCAGAAGAGCCCGGCCGTGTGGCCGGGCTCTTTGCTTGGCTTGCGCACCCCGCGCGCGGCAGTATAGTTGCCTGGACCGCAACCCGAGCAAAAGGAGGGGCCATGCGAAGAGTTCTTTTTGCCGCCGTGTGCATCCTCTTTACTTTAGGGAATGCACACGCACAGAGCGAGAGGGCGCAGGTGTTAGTACGCCACACCCAGCTTATATGCGACAGTGCCGAGCACGTGCGGCAATACTACGTAGTGCGGCGGTATGTACGCAGCGACGCCGCTGCGATAGTCGAGATGGAGAACTCCGTGGGCTTTGCATGCGTGTTCCGCACTATCGGATATCTGGAGACTGATGAGGCAACATCTTACTCCAGCCGACACGGGACCATCATTGTGCACAAAGTGCTAATCATGATGATGGAAAGCTACGACTCGTCGTGGCGCGCCATGGACACGCCACTCGAGCAATACGTATTTTTTGAAGATG
>DASYIO010000087.1:0-6482 GCA_035997465.1 Minisyncoccota bacterium
TGATCGCAATATTTTTGCATCGGCCATCTGGCTTGATACGGCACGCGCCCAAATAAGCTCATAAAGTTTTTTTTGCTCTGGCGTAGTGCCGGCAGACTCTTTGGCAACATTGGTAGGCCGTATTGCCTCGTGCGCCTCCTGCGCATTTTTAGATTTGGTGGCGTAGGTATGCGCCTCGGCATAATTGGCGCCGTACTTCTTTTCAACAAGTGCCAGCATGGCAGCGCGTGCCGGGGCACCCAGGTTTGTTGAGTCGGTGCGCATATAGGTAATGTGGCCTGCCTCGTACAGCTTTTGAGCAATCCGCATGGTATTGCTGGGCGAATATCCTAGGCGACTCGAGGCGCTCTGTTGCAGAGTCGAGGTGGTAAACGGCGCGCGTGGGCTGCGCTTGGCCTCGGCCTCGCTGACATCGGCCACGGTCAAGCCGTCTTTTTTAACCGCGTCTAAAATCTTGTCGGTCAGCTTTTTGTCGCGAGGCTCTTCAACACACGTAAGCACCAGTGCATCTTTTGACTTGGTCTGTGTATTGGCGGTAATGACCCAAAATGTCTCGGGTACAAACGCGCGTATCTCGCGCTCGCGCTCCATAAGTATGCGCAATGCAGGCGACTGCACACGGCCCGCAGAAAGGCCGTAGCGAACCTTTTTCCAAATTAACCCCGACAGGTCGTAGCCCACCAAACGGTCTAAGACACGGCGTGCCTCCTGCGCGTAGCGCAAGTTTTCGTCTATAAGGCGCGGATGGCTCAGTGCCTCGGCGATAGCCTCTTTGGTAATCTCGTGGAAGACGATGCGCGCTGGTTTTTTAAGCTTTAACTCCTCCTTTATATGCCAGGCAATAGCCTCGCCCTCGCGGTCGGGGTCGGTCGCGAGCAGGACCTCTTTGGCCTTGTGTGCCAGCTCGGATAGCTCGGCTATGATGTGCGCCTTGCCCGGCACCACCTCGTAGTGGGGGATAAAGCCGCCCTCGATGTCGATGGCTTTTTTGTTGGACTTTGGCAAGTCGCGCACGTGGCCGACCGAAGCGCGCACGATAAAGTCGCCGGACTTATCTATGTCCTTTAGATATTTTTCTATCGTTTTGGCTTTTGCTGGGGATTCTACTATTACCAGTTTCATTTATATATTCGTGCGCGTCTGCACAGAGGAGAGTGATACCGTACTACAGTACCATATGTCAAATCGGCAGAGAGCTACGCGCGCTCGATTTTGCCTAGACGCTCGGTTATGAGACCTCGCAGTAATAAAGAAGACAGCGCTATATTGGCGTCTTGGGCAAGGAGGCCGGTGGACTCTATAAGGTCGTCTTTGACGATGGCATAGGAAAGGGCCTCGAGCACTCGTAACTCGGACTGGGTTAAGTCGGTAGGCAAAGACGGCTGAGTCGGTTTGTCGGACGGTTTGATACCAAGCACCTGCAGCACGTCGTCGGCATGGCGGATAAGTGTCGCGCCCTCGCGTATAAGTCGGTTAACGCCTTCGCCGCTTTCGTGGCCTAGCTCATGCGGGATACCTAAGACCTCGCGGTTGTAATCGAGTGCCAGCCTTGCGGTAATAAGCGTGCCCGACTTCTCTCCTGCCTCGGTTATTAAAGTAGCCTCGCTCATGCCTGCCATGAGCCTGTCGCGCTTGGGGAAGTCGTACAGCGCCGCCTTGTGCGGGCCCTTGTCCTCGCTGATTAGTGCGCCGCCGCGCGCAAGTATCCGATGCGCAAGCGGGTGGTTGGTCCTGGGGTAAATGCTTGCGTCATCGCACGATGATGGGAGCACCGCTATGGCCGGCAACCCAACATCAAGAGCGGCTTTAAGCGCCTCGCCGTCGATGCCAAGAGCGAGCCCTGACACAATGGCTATGGGATATTGGGCGAGGCCGGCGATTATTGTCTGTGTCATGCGGCGGCCGTACGGCGTGCAGGCGCGCGAGCCGACAACGCACAGCATTTTATAGTTGGCCGAAGGCATCTCGCCGCGCACGTATAAAGCTTTGGGTCTCTGCGACATCTCGCGCATAAGCGGCGGAAAGTCCTTTGGCAGCAGTTGGCGTATGGGGGACTCCATGATCAAATATTTTACTATGAACTTTTCATGTCTTCTCTACCTATAAAACTTGGGGTATGCTTTAAGGCACATGCTTGACCTGCAATTTATACGAGAGAACCCCGACATCGTCCGTGCGGCGATGAAGAATAAGAACAAAGAGGGTGTTGTCGATCTTGACCGCCTTTTGCAATTGGCGGACGATCGTAAAAAGCTCGCGGGCGACATCGGCGACATAAATCGCAAACGTAACGAAGCGCAACAAGCGCGCGATGGCGAGGCGGGCAAGAGGCTTAAAGACGAGCTTAAGATGGTTGAAGACAAATATGCAGAGACAGAAAAAGAGCTCGTGTCGTTGATGGTCCAGATCCCCAACATACCGTCTGCCGACACGCCCATAGGCCCCGGCGAGGAAGACAACCAGGTGTTGCGTGAGTGGGGGGACAAGCCTCAGTTTGGTTTTACTCCTAGGGCACACTGGGACTTGGGTCGCGAGTTGGGGCTTATTGATAACGAAAAGGCATCCGAAATTTCGGGAGCGCGATTTACGTTTCTTAAAGGTGACTTAGCCCTGTTGCAATTTGCGCTCGTGCAATTTGCCATGAAGGTGCTTACCTCGCGCGAGACACTAGAGGACATAGTTAAAGGCGCTGGCCTTTCTGTGGATCCAAAACCGTTTGTGCCCGTTATCCCGCCCGTTATGATGCGCCCGCAAGTTATGAACCGCATGGCGCGTTTGGAGCCCCGCGAAGAGCGTTATGTGTTTGACGAGGATACCGTGCTGGTGGGCTCGGCCGAGCACACGCTTGGCCCCTTACATATGGACGAGGTAATCGCTCAAGAAAGACTCCCCATACGCTATGTAGGGTACTCGACCGCGTTTAGGCGCGAGGCGGGCGCTGCGGGCAAAGATACGCGCGGCATTTTGCGCCTGCATCAGTTCGACAAAGTAGAAATGGAGACGTTTACCTTGCCGGAGGACTCGCTGGCGGAGCAGGATTTTTTGGTCGCGATACAAGAGCATTTGATGCGCGAACTTAAGGTGCCATACAGGGTGGTTATTTGTTCGACCGGCGACCAAGGTGACGCCGACGCCCGACACATTGACCTTGAGTGCTGGATGCCCGGCCAAGACACATATCGCGAGACGCACAGCGCCGACCTTATGCAGGGATACCAGGCGCGCCGCCTTAATACACGCGTTAAGCGTACAGACGGCGCGGTTGAAACGGTGCACATGAACGACGCCACCGCCTACGCCGTTGGCCGGACACTTATTGCAATAATGGAGAACTATCAACAGGCCGATGGCTCGATAGCAGTGCCCGAGGTTTTGCGCCCGTACATGAGCGATAGAGAAAAGCTCGAGAAGGTGACTATATAATAGGCCCATGGCCCGGGTTGTATTGCCAGAGTCCAGACTGCGCGCGCGGCGCAAAAGGCGCCGCGCGCGCCTAACGCTTGTCCTGGCTGGACTGGTGGTAGTTTTGCTTGCTGCGGTGGTCGGTTTGTCATACCTCCCGTTTTTGCAGGTGCGCGATGTTGCAATAGTCGGCACCCAAACTTTGGCTACCAGTACGCTCGAGGATTATGTCCAAGCCCAAATTGCCGGGCGCTACTGGTTTGTCTTTCCTAGGCGCAATATCTTTTTATACCCCAAGCAATCTATACGAGAGGGGCTGCTGGCGCACTTCCCCGAGTTGCGCTCGGCCGACGTGCATGCGGCCAACTTCCACACCATTGCAGCAACCATTGTCGAGCGCGAGCCAAAAGCCTTGTGGTGTACCGGAGACGTTTGCTACTTTATGGACCAAGGGGGCGTGGTGTACGCGGGCAACTCGGGTGCACAGGGTCTGGTGTCATACCGCGGAGCAGCCTTGGGCAACGTACTGCCCAAACAATATCTAACGCCCGGGCAGTTTGAGTCGCTGTTTGCACTCGTTGACGCGTTGTCGCAAAAAATTGAGCCCATAACGAGCGTGTCGGTCGATAATAATAATGATGTCGAGGCGACCTTTGGGAGCGGTTTTGTGCTTAAGTTTGCGTTGGATGACGCGCAGGGTGATGTATTTGAGCGGTTTAGCCTGGCTTTAACATCCGACCCGTTTAAAAATAAGCAGTTGTCCAATTTTGCGTACCTTGACCTGCGTTTTGGCGACAAGCTGTATTACAAGTTGAAATAATGTAGAGTGTAGCCTCGTGAAAAACTTTTGGAAAGATCTGCACCGCCCGTTTTTTGCGTTGGCACCCCTGGCCGACGTGACCGATGCTGCGTTTAGACAACTTATCGCTAAATACTCTAAGGTTGCAGACGGCACGCCCTACATTACCTGGACAGAGTTTGTTTCGGCTGACGGTTTGGCCATGGCACCGGAGGAGGGGCGGGCTAAACTTATGCGCGACCTGGTCTTTAGCGATGCCGAGCGGCCTATTGTTGCGCAGTTTTTTACCGCAACGCCAAAGCATATGGAGATGGCCGCTAGTTTGGCGCAAGAGATGGGGTTTGACGGCGTTGATATAAACATGGGCTGCCCAGCCGGCCCCATTGTTAATCAGGGCGCAGGCGCGGAGCTTATTAAAAGCCCGGAGCTTGCTCAGGAGCTGGTATTGGCCGCCAAGCAAGGTGCGCCTAACCTGCCTGTGTCGGTTAAGACGCGGCTTGGGTACAACCAGGATGTGTTAGACGAGTGGCTGCCCAAACTGCTTAAGGTAGAGCCGATTGCGGTGACGGTGCACGCGCGTACTCGCAAAGATATGTCGGCCGTGCCTGCGCGATGGGAGCGCGTTAAGCGGGCTGTAGAGATCAGAAATGAGCAGGGGAGCAGTGCTTTTATATTAGGCAATGGCGATTTAAAAGATGTAGAAGACGCCAAAGAAAAAATAAAAGAGTCGGGCGCCGACGGCGCGATGCTTGGTCGCGCTATTTTTGGCAAGCCGTGGATGTTTTCAAATAAGCTCGAGCCGGAGCTTGCCGAGCGCCTGCGCATTGCCGTCGAGCACGCCCATTTGTTTGAGGAGATGCTGAGTGACATAAAGAGCTTTGCAATTATGAAGAAGCATTTTAAGGCGTATGCAGAGGGCTTTGCCGGCGCCAAAGAGCTTAGGATGCGACTTATGGAGACAACGAACGCTAAAGAGGTTGAGAAACTTATTGAGGCGTTTTTGGTACACTATAAAATGGAGTAACAAACCGCGTTTGGCTAGTATTTACGCAGGAGGCTCGGCCCATGGCCAGCAGAAAGAAACTGCCTCGCGAGCAGGAGCGAGCGCAGAAGCGCCAATGGAGCATCTGGTTTGAAGAATTGTGCCACCTATATCGCGTCGATCAGCCTATCCGGCTTGACGCTGTGGCGTATCTGGCGAGGAGAGGGCTGTCGGCGCCGCTTATTGGCCGGGTGTTGAATACTACTCGTGGCACCGAGTTGCGTCGTGCTCAAGACAATCCTGGGTCAATAAAGCTCAAGGGCAACGAACAACAGTACATCGTGCGTAATCGGTTTTTGTTCAGGAAGTACTGTCGGGCTGCGCGCTTTCGGCAGGGGACGACGAAGGGCAAGCACCGGTAGCGACTGTGCGAAAGGCGAACAGAGCCGGCGACCAACATCGCCGGCTTTGCCTTTCATCAACTATTCAGCCTGTTTAGTACATCGTATCCACAGGCGCCGCTTTGGGCCCTTGTAGTACACTAACGCGATGGAGACGCTGTTGGTTATATTTATCGGGCTAGTGGCGGTCGCCCTTGTTGTGATTGCGGCAGGGATAGGAGCCGTTGCGTGGTATTTAGTCAAACTGCTGCAAGAGCTGCATACAATAACCAAGCGTTTGCACGAGGCCGGCGAGCTGGTTGCCGAGGACGTAGCAAGGCTCCGGAGTCAGGTAATGGGCGGAGGCGGACAATTTATATACACGCTAGCTAAAAATATATGGCCAATAAAAAGACCGACAACACGAAGATCACCGCCGTCGCAGGAGTAGCCGCAGCCGCTGCTGCAGCCGCCGCAGGGGCCTACTGGCTGTATGGCGCTAAAGACGCCGCTAAGCATCGCAAACTTGCAAAAAGCTGGATGCTTAAGGCTCGCGCCGAAGTATTAGAGGGAGTCGAAAAGCTCCAGGATATTGATAAAGAAAAATACTTGGCTATTGTCGACGACGTAATGTCGCGGTACGGTAAAACTGGAGGCGCCGAAGCTAAAAAGCTTATGCAAGACCTGCGCTCGGGCTGGATGTACATGCAGGCACAAAAAGGCCCGGCAGTGCGCCGCGCCAAAGCCGTAAAAAAGAGCGTCAAAAAGACGGCTAAGAAAGCCAGGAGGTAGTTTTGAAATACAGTCTTTAGGAGTAAAATACCCAAGGGCCGTTTTGGAAGGATAAAACAATGAGCACAGAGGGCGAGCGCAAGACTTCTCCTGTGCCGTTTTATCATCGGACAGGAACGTCAGTTGC
>DASYIO010000088.1:0-9188 GCA_035997465.1 Minisyncoccota bacterium
GGCACATATTTGCCCGGTTTTTTGGGCGGCGCTTTCTTTTTGGCCATACAGTTTTGTATCCTACCGCATTTGGCTGTACACAGCCCCTCTTGCGAGCTGCATTATTAAGATGCATACTTAAGCAGTGCACGTCGATTCGGCTGCACGTATCGCCACTCACTCACTGCTAGGAGGGCAGCATGGCGAAGAAAGCAAAGAAGGCCGATACCTCGTGAAGGTCAAGAAGAAGAAGGCGAAGGAGAAGTAGTTCTTCTTCCCAACGACGCGATCGGCATTCCTTGATGTCGAGAGCAGCGTCGCAAAGGCCGGCGAGGCCGAAACCCAGTAAGCGCAACGCTGCTGAGAACGGCCACGCCGGCTCTAGTCGACGACGGAGGCCCAGTCGGGCGTAAGCCCTTCTGGCCTCTCCGGCTAGTAAGTTCTTTAGTACATAGGTTTTGTTTTTGGACTCGAGTTTACTCTTGTCCGTCCGGCCGCTTATGCTTTTTGCATGGCGGCTGTTTTGATATAGTGAGGGTTGCTGCGTACCTAACAACTCAGGAGGAGCCATGCGTACCAAAGAGGCACGGCTCCCCACGGAGCCCAAGCAAGAGATCTTGGCGAACATGTACCTGTCCCGCTCGATGAGCATCGTGGGCAAGATACAAGGACCAAAGCATCGCGAGTACTACGTGGGGCGGTGTCCGTCTGACCCAGGCCTCTTGCTGTTTTACCCCAAGGGTTTGCCACGCCGCGGCCCTAACAAGACCGAGGCAGTCGTCCGTATTGGGATGGCTCCCAATATCAATCCGGGCCTTTTGGACCAATGGTTCAAGGGTCGTGTCCCCGATGGTCTGCGTACGGGACTTTGGTGCCACAGAGTAGCCACGTGGCGCAAGGCTAATGCCATGCTCTTTATAGGACCTCGTCAGCTTGAGGTGTCGGGTCGCCCTCATCCTTACGAAAGCATGCAAGTTAGCCTAGAGCCCGCCGTAGAGGTCCTCATCGCTGGGCATGTTGTGGCACGGCGTATAGTCGGAGTTGGGGAGTCGGTATCTCCTGCCGAGTTGCGGCGCCGAGAGCTCTTTGGCAAAGTAACCTCCAAGCTCATGGATGAGTACGAGCACCGCTCCCATGAGCCGCATCAACAACGACCATGGTGGACCGAATGACACCCCCGGCCAAAAGCCGGGGGTTACGAGTGCCCGCTTCATACTAACTACGGGCAAGTGTCTTTATATATACACACCGGCAATACACGGGAGTTAGGGTAAAATATACAGGATGAACTACAACATTAAGGGCACACACCTCAACATTTCGGACGAGTTGCGCAGCTATGTCGAAAAAAAGCTGGCCCACGCCGACCGCCTGGTGGGCGATGACCCAACGGCGCACGCCGATGTCGAGCTGCAGTACCTCGAGGACGGCCGCTCGGGCAAGTACCGCGCCGAGTTTACCGTGTCGGCCAAAAGCGAGCTGTACCGCGCCGACTGCTGGGGCGCGACCATGCACGAGGCGCTCGACTTGGCGGGCGGCGAACTTGTCGAGGAGCTTTCGCGCGACAAAAAGAAAAAGCAAAGCGTCTTGCGTCGCACATCTATTAAGGTCAAAGAGTACCTGCGCGGCTGGCGAAACGAGGTATAGGGGAGGTAAAAGAGGGTTGAGGGAGGCTTCGCAGGCCTGACTGAGGCCGAGACTGAGTAAATTTTTAGCAAAAAATTATACGTACTCCTCGAGACCCTCTTTTACCTAACTCCGCGCACGTAGTCCGCGTACGACATTTCTTTTTTGCCCTCGGGCAAGACTTTTAGTATTTCAAGTGCGCCGTCTTTCCACGCCGCTTCGGTAACAACCACTCGCTTGCCTTTTTCGTTTATAAAATGCGCGCGTGGGCTTTTGTCGAAGGCCTGTATCTTTAAAAACGCCTCGCGCGGCTTGCCTAAATCAATCAACGCATCAGCATCGCCAAATTTTTTGGTGTACGTTGCCAACGTCTCGTCCTGCTCAGCAGGCACAAGCTTGCCGCTTAGGTAGTCGGGTAGCACCTCGGCCAGCAGGTTAACACCCTCGGTAAACAGCATCTCAGACAGCAGTAGGCCCTTGGGCGGCCAGTCCTCGCTGGCAATTTCGATACGGGCCTGGGCGAGTATCGGCCCCGCGTCCATTTTTTCTTCCAGTTTTATGATCGACACGCCCGTCTGTCGCTCGTCGTCAAGCATTGCCGACACATACGGTGAAGGCCCGCGATACTTGGGCAGTAAGCTCGGGTGGATATTAAGGCAACCGTGCTTGGGCAGGTCTAATATTTTTTTAGGCAAAATTTTGCCGTACGACGCTACTAAAAAAAAGTCCCAGTCGCTGTTGTAAAGCTCCTCGGGAAACTCTTTGGTATCAACAACAAGCGCCGGCACAAGCCCTACGCGCTCAAGTTGCTCGAGCGCGTAGGTCGAGTCGACCGATGTACCAAAAAAAGCAAATAAAGGGTCTTTAGCGCTCATAGTTATTTAGATTCGTGCAAGTCTTTGGCCTTGTCTATAAAAAGTATGCCGTTTAAATGGTCCACCTCGTGCTGAAAGATGTGGCCCAACAGGCCCGAAGCATTTTGTGTCTGCGGGTTGCCCTCCTCGTCTATAAACTTAAGCGTTACGCGCTCGTGTCGCGCCACGACGCCGTACATGTTGCGCACCGACAAGCATCCTTCGGACTCGTCGAGCTTTGCGCGCGAGGCGCGGGTGATCTCGGGATTTATATATACCTTGTCGAGCGCGGCAGGAGTCTGTGGATGTTCGTGCTGCGAGCTCTCAAGGTCAACAGGAGTAGATTCCTGCCCCTCTGGCTTAAACACACGGCCGGCCACTACAAATATCCTCAAGCTCTCGCCGACCTGTGGTGCGGCTATTGCAACGCCATACTTTTCGGGCGCAAGGGCTTGCTTGAGCTTTTTTATAACTTTAAAAATAGCGGGTGAGCCCAGGTCCTTTTGGGGTACGGCCTTAGCCACCTGTCTAAGTACAGGGTCGCCGTCTTGGACAATGGGGTCTTTGGCCATATTGCTATACTTATAGCATGCACCACATCGGCAAGCACATCGCTGGCCAAGCTCCACAGAAAAAGAAGGGCCGCGACAACGAGCGCGGCGAGCTAATGCAGTATTTTATGGAGCGTCTTAACCGCTCACGCGGTCGGGGTGGTTTGCCTCTTTTAACCATGCCGCGCATGGGGCGCCTGCTGGTAGCCATACCTACCAAGGACCTGTATTTTTTAAAGAGCGTGTGCGATGACGCAGAGACCCGCTCGGGCTCTGTTGATACGTTTTCTAAAAAGTTTTGGTGGGAGATAAAGCCCCGCAAGGAGGAGAAAAAGTAGCTTTAGAGCCCCGGCTCGGGTATCATTCTCTTGCTATATGTCTTTTTTCTCTCCTAAGCTTGGCATCGATTTGGGCACATCAAACACGCTCGTGTTTGTGCCGGGCCGCGGGGTAGTCGTCAACGAGCCGTCGGTAGTCGCCATTAGCGAGGTAGACAAGCGCATTTTGGCCGTGGGCACCGCCGCTAAAGAAATGATCGGTAGGACGCCGGGCGAAATCATTGCCTACCGCCCCATGCGCGATGGCGTCATTGCCGACTACCGCGTGACCCAGGCGATGCTCAAGTATTTTATAGGCAAAGCCACGGGCCGCTGGTCGTTGTTTAAACCCGAGGTGATGGTGTCTGTGCCCACCGGCGTTACATCGACCGAGCGTCGCGCCGTTGTCGAGGCCGCCATACGCGCGGGCGCCAAGTCGGCGTACGTGGTCAAAGAGTCGGTGCTTGCCGCCATTGGCGCCGGCATCCCCATTCAAGAGCCACGCGGCCATATGGTCGTTGACCTGGGTGCCGGCACCGCCGACGTGGCAGTTATAAGCCTTGGCGGCATCGTGGCCTCGACATCTATTAAAGTGTCGGGCGACAAGCTCGACCACGCTATTGCCGACTATATAAAGAAGACATTTAACCTAGCGATTGGCGACAAAACCGCCGAGGATGTAAAAATTGCCATCGGCTCGGCCGTACCGGTTGAGGAGGAGATGGTAACGCAAGTGCGCGGCCGCGACTTTATTACGGGCTTGCCGCGCAGTGCCGAAATTAAAACCAACGACATTGTTAAGGCCATGGGCAAAGAGTTGCGCGAGATAATCAAAGCTATACGCGATGTGCTGCAAGAGACGCCACCCGAGCTAGCCAGCGACATTATCGACTCGGGCATCACGCTTACCGGCGGCACGGCACTGCTGCGCAATTTCCCGGAGCTTATTTTGCGCCGAACGGGCGTTAAGGCCCAGGTGGCCGACGATGCCTTGTATTGCGTAGCCAAAGGCACCGGCATAGCGCTATTGCACCTAGACACCTACAAAAAGGCCGTTATAGCTAAGCGGTAGAATATAGACATGACGCATCACGCGTATGTATATGAGGGGTCGCAGAGTCTTTTAGAGGCTTTGGTTGCGGATGCGCGCACGCGGTTTAATTTTGCGATAGAGCATAGTCCCGATGTGCACGTACGGCAGTTTGAAAAATTTGGCATCGACGAAAGCAGATGGCTGACCGAGGTCGGGGCTTTAAAATCTGCGGGTGGCCGCGCGCTGTTTGTTGTGGGCGTAGCATCTATCACAAGCGAGGCGCAGCAGGCTTTGCTTAAATTATTTGAGGAGCCCCAGGAGGGGAGTATATATGTAGTACTGCTGCCGCACGGGGTTTTACTGCCGACTCTCCAATCGAGAATGCTGACGTACCCTGAAAAACTGAACCTTACCGGTAAAAAAGTCCTCGGGTCGGCTCCGCCTCAACCAGACTCTTTTTCCCGCCAAGCTTCAGTTTTTCTCAAATCCTCGGGCAATGAGCGCAGCGATTTTATAACTCGGCTGCTTAAAGATGACGAAGGCGAAAAGGAAAGGGCACGCGATTTTGTAAACGCACTCGAGGCCGAGCTGCACAGAAAAATATCAGACCCGAAAGTGAGGCAAGGTCTGGAAGATATATCCAAGGTCCGCGATTACTTGCGAGACCGCTCACCGTCTTTAAAAATGTTGCTTGAGCATTTGGCGATTGCTTTGCCGGTACTATAAAAAACGTGTAGAGTGCCCTTTGGCTGGTCGGCCAATGCGGGAGAAACGTCATGAGCTTGATGCTACAAGACACTCCCGAAGTCTTGGTACTTTTGGGAGGCAAGCTGCGCCTTGATATCTGGAGGCATATGATCCTCGTCAAAAACAAGTGGGTCAGTCTCCCTGCCGCGGAAGTTGCCTTGTTACGGAGGTTGGGCGGGAGTCCCCGGCCCATCACGAAGCATCACCTGCGGGCGGCCTATGCGAGTTTTAGGCACAAAAAGCCGGAGACGGTAAGCGACGGCTTGGTGGCAAGCCAACTAAACCGCCTCGGGAATTCTCTCGAAGGTGCTGGCTCGGATATAGTCATCAAATCTGGGAACCCAAAAGGACAGGTTGTGTACTGGCTTGAGTAGGACGGGCGTCGGAGAAATCCGACGCCCGTGTTGGTATAATCTCCAATAAACTATGACTTCTAAGAAGCTTAAAGAACGCAAGGCGCGGATACAAAAGCTCAACCGCGCGCTTAAAAAGCTCTATCCAGTAGCCTCTATCGAGCTTAATTTTTCAAACCCGCTGGAGCTTTTGGTCGCGGTACAACTAAGCGCTCAGTCGACTGACAAAGGGGTCAACAAGATCACCGAAAGGCTGTTCAAAAAATACAAGACACTCGACGACTACATTGCGGCCGATCCGCGCGAGTTCGAGCAGGACATTTTTGCCTCGGGCTTTTACCGCAATAAGGCCAAAAACATCCTTGCCTCGGCAAGGATAATAAGAGAGATGGGTGGCCAAGTTCCGAATACTATTGAGGAAATCTTAAAACTCCCTGGTGTCGCCAGAAAGACTGCTACGGTAGTTTTAAAAGAAGCATATGGAATAGTCGCGGGTATTACTGTCGACACACACGTGATTAGATTTGTGCAGCGGTACGATTTAAGCGACTACAAAGATGCAGTGTGGATCGAAAAAGATTTGATGCAGCTCTTGCCTAAAAAAGAGTGGGGGACATTTACCCACCGTGTCATCCACTACGGCCGCTACCTGGCCCCGGCTCGCCCATATGATGTTTCTGGGGACCCATTGGTCAAAATCTACCCACCCGCCGCAAAGAAGTTTAGGGTTTGATGCGCTATCAAGATTGATATAGTGTTGAGTCACATCGGACCAACAGGGAGATTTCGATGCGTACATGGGTGGCAGTAATTCTTCTTCTTGCCTCTGCTGTCGCGGCGAAGGCGGAGTGCCAATGGAAAAAGTACGGGGAGAGCGTCGTCTGGTTCCCTTGCGGCGGCGAGGATTTTGCCGAAGCGCTAGGGCGGTGGAAGGACAACCAGTCTGAGAACAAGTTTCAATACACCATTCTGGTCGTCACCCCGCAAACGAAAGATCGCGGCGAGACTATCGGCAACGTGGTGTATATCGTCGCAAAATGACACAGGGCCGGGTTGGAAATCAAAAGGGCGGCCTCGCGGCCGCCCTTTCTGTTTTCGCCCGCAGAATTATCGCGGGATTTTATCGCGCATTTCGCCGACCTTGGGCCAGTCGAGTCGCTCGATCGTCTCGCCGTTGATCTTGTCCTTTTTGGCGATACTTGACCATATGACGAAGCATGTGACTCCCTCGTCGATAAACTGCCCCACATTTTCGGCCGATACGCCGCTGCACAGACCGATAGGGCCTTGGACTGCCTGACGCAGTTTTTGGACCTTTTCGATATCAGCGGGCATGCCGGTCTTGTCGCCGCTCGTCAAGATAACGTCGGCGTATGGCTCGACGAGCTTTGCCACGGTTGCGATGCTCTTGGGCTGGATCTTGTACTTCATCGCCACACAGGGCATAAGGAGCGGCGGCGCCTCTACATGCGCGACATCCGATGTAAGCCTGACATTGGCGAAGTACTTAGCGCCGTCTGGCTGGCCCTCGTTGATTTGAGGCTCATCGAACCAGAAGCTCGACACGCCGGTCTTGACTCGCAGGATGGCCGCGAGGGGTTGGTGGTCCAGCAAGTTTAGCCCAATGTGCCAGTGCGGGTAGCGCTTACGCGCATTGTGGTAGACGGCAAGCGCGTCGTCGTCCGTCGCTGTAGTCGTATAGTCACGAATGACGAGGATTCCATCGGCGCCCTCACCGCGGGCGATGTCGATGTCACGGCTCCACTGCTGTTCGTGGGGGGTGACATGCAAGGCGATGAGGAACACGGCCTTGCGTCGCCGAAATGCGTTCTCGAACCTGTGCGTGTTCATGACGCCTCTGTGGTCTGGGGTTAAGATCAGGGTTCTTCCTTGTTATAAACCATCGATAATTCTAAGTCCACAAATCAAAAGGGCGGCCTCGTGGCCGCCCTTTGTGTTATCGCCCTGCGCTCAGGATGCGCCCTAAGTCTTCTGTGGCCGTTTGGCGCCGTTTACCTTCTCGTAGAGGTCCATGGCCCTGGCGAGATTCCTCAACGCGCAGCCCAGAGAAAAGGCAATGGAGTGCCTGGTGGTGTCATCCGGGGCTTCGCGCATTGCCTCGCCTGCCGCTAGGATGATTTGAGCGGTGATTTCGGACTCCTCGTTCCAGTCATCGAAGGTGATACCCTCGATCTTTTCTTGAGCCATGGTGGACAAGATGGCATACACCCAAGGCCAGTCTCCCCCGGTGTTGAGCAACAGTTCGGTAGCAGTTTCGAGCTTCATCGGGCCCTCCAAAGGTCAAAGTTCCTCTTTATCGTAAGGCAAATGAAGGCTAAATGCCAATCTGTTATAATAGTCGCCATATGGCATACGACTTTAAACCTTTCGAAAAAAAGATTAAGGATATAGAGGACCGGCTGGGCAAAGAGCTGAGCGGCGTGCGCACGGGCAGGGCCACGCCTGCGATACTCGACGGCATCCAGGTCGAAAGTTACGGCAGCCGCATGAGTATCCCGCAGGTCGCCACGGTAGCTGTTGAGGACGCCAGGAGTTTGCGCATCATGCCCTTTGACCCGTCTAATGCTAAGGAGATAGAAAAGGCAATTACTGTTGCCAACCTTGGGTTGTCGGTAGGTGCCGACGAAAAGGGCGTGCGCGTCTTCTTCCCCGAGCTCACAAGCGAGCGCCGGGTCACTTTGCTTAAGCTCGCCAAAGAAAAGGTCGAGGAGGTCCGCACTATGCTGCGCAGCGTGCGCGACGATGTGTGGAGTGATATTCAGGCTAAAGAAAAGGCCAAAGAGATATCCGAGGACGACAAATTTAGAGCCAAAGAGGATATGCAAAAGCGCGTCGATGCGGCCAATGCAAGCTTTGACGCGGCCCTGGAGCGCAAAGAAAAAGAGATCGCAAATTAGGTCTAATGGCGCTCCTCATATTTATTATCATTTTGGTGGCGCTCGTGTGGGTGCACGAGCTGGGGCATTTTAGTGTCGCTAAGATGTTTGGCGTGCGCGTCGACGAGTTTGCGATAGGTTTTCCGCCGCGCATTTTGTCGGTGCAGTGGGGCGAGACGCGTTACTCGTTTAACTTGGTACTGGTCGGCGGCTATGTCCGCATTTTTGGCGAAGAGGCGGGCGAGGGCGGCAATGACTCGCGTGCGCTGACAAGTAAAAACCGCGCAGTACAAGCCGCCGTTATGCTGGCAGGCATCGCGTTTAATCTTATTTTTGCCTGGCTGGCGCTTTCGGCGGGCTACATGGCCGGGCTACCCGCAAGCCCAAACGACAATACCTTTGGGTCGGTCACTAGCGCCGCCGTTACCATTGTTGCCGTGTTGCCCGGCTCGCCTGCCGATGAGGTAGGGGTCAAAGCCGGTGACGCGATAGAGAGCATACAAACTGCCACCGCCACGCTAACCCCGGCTGTAGGCACCAATGGTGCGCAGGTGCAGGACTTTATCGCACAGCACCAAGACGAGAGCTTTGTCTTTTCTATTAAAAGAAACAACCAAACGCAAACTGTGCTGGTCCGCGCCAAAGAGGGCATCGCCCCAGACAGAAAAGCGATCGGCATACAAATGGGCGATGTGGGCATTCTTAAACTGCCGGTGCATCTGGCGCTTTTGCAGGGCGCCGTCGCATTTAAAGACCTGACCGTTGCCACAGCGCAGGGGCTCGGCTCGTTTTTTGGCAAAATATTTGTGGGCCACGCCGACTTTAGCCAGG
>DASYIO010000089.1:0-13892 GCA_035997465.1 Minisyncoccota bacterium
AAAGCAAAAATACCTATAACAAAAGCGAGGGCAGCCAATGTGCCAAGTGTCGGTGTGCGCATATATACAGTATAGACGAAAGACGATTAGTTGCCTTACCCCGTGAGATGGCGGCTTCGCCTATCTCATGGGGCTTACTCGCTGTCGTTTTCGTCGTCGTTCGGGACACTTTCGTAGCGCGACACAAACTCATAGACCGAGCTGTCGTCGTTTTCGATATGAGCAAACGCAAGCCCGTACTCGTTAAAGACGCTAAAAAACTCGTCCCACGAAATGCGCTCAAGGTGCTCGTCGCCCTGCTCGCCCCAGTCAAACCTTAGCCCGTCGTCGGTGCCCACCACAATGGCCGGCGAGCCGCCGCGCTCGTTTGCCCAGGCGCGTATATGTGCATGATCTGTGCTGGTAACTTGCTGCATACCCTCTTGTACCTTGCCGGGTGTGTAGAGAGTATGAATTAGCGGCGGGACTTTTTTGCTTTCTTTTTCTTGGGCACTTTGGCACCAGCCTTGCGCGCCTCGCTTAAGCCTATGGCTATAGCCTGCTTGCGGCTTTTGACCTTGGGGTGTTTGCCCTTGCCGCCCTTGAGCTTGCCCCGCTTGTACTCGTGCATTACCTTTTTAACTTTGCTCTGCGCTTTTTTGCCGTACTTGCGTTTTGAAGCTTTCTTTTTCTTTCGTGCCATATGAAAATACTTGAGCGGTTAATGCCTCAAGTATTGCCAAGACAACATGTAGAAAAGATTAATCTCTATTTACTTTTAGCAACGACTTTTATTTGCGTTACATCCTCAAAACCAAAATGTCCGTGCTCACGGCCAAGCCCCGAGTGTTTGTAGCCGCCAAATGGGTTTGACGGTTTGTTGTAACTAACACCGTTTATGCTCACCATACCGGCCTGCAGTTGCGCGGCGACCTGCTGTGCCCTGGTGGCGTCTTTGGTATAGACATAGCTGCCCAACCCGTAGTCGGTGTCGTTGGCCATGCGGATTGCCTTTTCTTCGGTATCAAACTTTGCAATAGGCAACACCGGGCCGAACACCTCTTCGCGCCACACGCGCATGTGGGGCTTAAGGTTAACAAGCAATGTGGGCTCGTAATAGGCACCAGTGCTACCGTGCCTTTTTCCACCCACGACAACCTGCGCGCCCTTCTCCAATGCGTCAGCCACTTGCGACTCCAAAAGTATAACCTGGCGCTCTGCAACAAGTGGGCCCATGTCATGCGCCGGGTCGCTAGGGTCGCCGACTTTTACTGTTTTTAATTTGTTTGCCAATTTTTCGACAAGCACATCGTAGACACTTTCGTGCACCAAAAGCCGCTTGAGTGCATCGCACGACTGTCCGGAGTTATAAAAACGTGCGCCGTATATCTGGCCTACTGCCTCGTCAAGATCGGCATCCTCAAACACGATACCGGGCGCCGAGCCTCCAAGCTCCATGTTTATTTTGAGCATCTTTTGAGCGGCTTTGGCGTACAGCTCTTTGCCCGCACGGGTGCTCCCGGTAAATTGGACAAGGTTTATGTCTTGAGCGATAAGGGCCTCTCCTACTTCTTTGCCGCCGTACACTTCGCTAAAGACCCCCTCGGGCAGATTTGCCTCGGCCATTATCTTTTCGAGCAGTTGGCCGCACAGCGGAGTCTCTTCGGAGTGTTTAAAAACGACTGTATTGCCGGCGATAAGATTTTGCCCGCAGACCCATACAAAATTTGAGGCCGGGTAGTTCCACGGCGCTATTGCCGCCACGACTCCTGCGGGCTCGCGATATACGGTGTGTATCTCTTGGTCGTCTTCAAAAGTGACTTCGGGTGCCAGATACTTTTCTGCGTTGTCTAAGTACCAAGTAAAATAGCCGAGCGTATCATCACGACTTGCTGCAATAGGCATGCCCATTTCTTTTGTAGCCAGCTGGGCAAACTCTTCGGCATGGTCGGAAAATGCTTTGACAAAGTAGCGCAAAATCGCGACCCTGCCCGCAACCCCAAGGTCTCTCCACCCCGACAAGGCTGCGCGTGCGGCTGCGACTTTGGCAGCAACTTCTTGTGGGGTCGAAACCATAACCTCGCCCACTACCGAGCCGTCGTGCGGATTTATAGAGCGCAATTGTGTCATGACGCTAGTATACTCCGGCGGGGCAAAAAGCTACTTGCGCAGCTGCCAGATATTTTGGAGCACAAAGAGCACCAGGCCCAAAGAGCCGAGCGTGTCGACCAACAACAAAAGCCGGCCCGCAGTGTCGGTCGGTAAGTCTATGGGGTTAAGCGCAAAGACCATGGTGCTTTGCAGCAAGAGCGACACGGCGTCCGACCCAAGCGTTGCAAACGCCAAATGGTCAAAGTGCCCAAGCAAGTGGTACTGAAATGCAAAAAAGATAACGAACTCGGCAATGATGGCGGTTAAAAGCGCAAAGAGCTTGGGCTTGCCGCTTACCTCTTCGACTATTTCGGTAGCTACATAAAGAGTAACGGCGGTACCGGCAATCGCAAACAGCGGCACCAAGACGACAAAAGATGCGGGCCACAAAGCCAAAAATAGAGCCTCGATTATGAGCAATACGACGAGCCCCGCTACCGAGTGCCAAAGCTTAAATCTTTCGGGGCGTAGTGCCATACGAGCAGTATACCCCTTACTCGCTTACCTTGCCGTCAAAGTGGTCATGCTCCTCGTCGGCCTCGGCATCTGCCTTGGTTTTGTGGACCGTGCCGTCGATATGGTTGGGTGGCGAGTAAACGGTATAAAGTTTCAACGGCTTGTCGGACGAAGTATTAACAATATTGTGTTTGGTGCCAGCTGGTACAGTAATGGAAAACCCGTCGCTGACTTTGTGCTCGATACCATCCAAGATAGCCTTGCCCTCGCCTGCCTCAATCCGCAAAAACTGGTCGACACCATGGACCTCCATACCGATCTCTTCCCCCGTCGGAATACTCATGAGCACCAGCTGGCTCTGGTGCGTTGTATAAAGTACGTGCCGAAAATCCTCGTTCTTTTTTGTCTCCTCCTCGATGTTGGTTATATAGCCTTTCATACCGGGACTGTAACACCCAAAACTGTTTATTTAATTAACCCGGTACTCGTCTTTGCCGGTTTCGAGGATATTCAATATGGATTGCGTTGCTGTGTCGCTGGTGATTTTAAGCTCCTTTGCTGTGTTAAACGCATTGGAACCGTTAAAACAAAAGGCGGCACTTAACGGAAAGTCCTTAAAGGCAGGATTTTTGAACGGAACGTCTGAGGCGACTCGCAAGTTGCCGCTTTTTACTGCCTCAAACAAAGCATCTTCGTTAATAATCCCGGGGTGCATAAAGCTAACCAATAGGGAGCCATTTTTAACCACCGACAATTCTTTTGTGTTCAAGAAGTTTTCTCCGGCATCTTTAGACACGCACACGAATATAACATCGCTCTGTGTCATAAGCTCGTCGAGTTCCTTATAGGATGCCCCGAGCCTTTGCTCGTCACTTTCATGATGATGCTTGCTGTAGTACGAAACGGAACCAGGCCTGAAGGGTTTTATCATCTCGGCAATACGCCTCCCTATCCGGCCAAAACCAACAATGCCTATGTTCAAACCCTCAAGGCCTTTTGTAGTCATAAAATCTTTTTGCCCGCCACGACCAAGATCAAATACTCCACGGTTCATGGCAAGGGTGACCGTTAGGGCCCACTCTGCAACGGCGTGCGTAGGCGCGTCCGGAGTATTAGTTATGGCAATTCCTTTTTTAGTCGCGTACTCCCAGGCAGGAATAAGATCTTTGTATCCAATGCCTGTAAATGTAATAACTTTCAGAGAGTCCGCAGCGTCTATTATTTTTTCCGTAATATGCTCGATACCGCCCAAAATGTATCCGACTTTGCCCTTTACCGCCTCTACCAACTCCTCTTCTGAGGCCTTAGGTTTGTCGAGACGCTCTATTTCGTAGCCGGCGTCGGTGAGCATCTTTTCGTGCTCGGGGAAAATAAACAGCGAGTCGGTTATCAATATTTTTCCTTTCATACTATTTATTGTTTGTGCTGAGAGTCGGCGCGCAAGGTATTGAAGGCGTCTTGGACTGTCGTCATAAACTGCGCAGGAAAGATTATCGTGGAGTTTTTCTCGGTCGAGATCTCAGACATGGTTTGAAGCGTGCGCAACTGGAGAGCTACCGGGTGCGCGGCGATTATGTCGGCCGCCTCGCCCAACTTAACTGCAGCCTGGAACTCGCCCTCGGCTGCAACAATCTTGGCGCGCCTCTCGCGCTCGGCCTCGGCCTCTTTGGCCATCGCGCGCTGCATGTTGTCGGGCAACGTAATGTCCTTTATCTCGACAGCAGTGACCTGCGCGCCCCACGGCTCGGTGTGCGCGTCTATGACCTCCTTAATTTGCTGGTTGATGTCGGCAGTCTGCGAAAGAAGTTGGTCGAGCTTAAACTGCCCCACCACGTTGCGCACCGTGGTCTGCGCAATTTGGTTGACCGCGTCGTAAACATTTTCGATAGACACGACAGACTTTTGCGCGTCGACAATGTGGTAGTACGCAACCGCCGCAATATCTATTGATACGTTATCTTTGGTGATTATTTTCTGCGATGGTATCGCCATCGTAATGGTACGCAGCGTAACTTTGGTCATCTGCTCGAGTATCGGGATCAAAATAATGAGCCCTGGCCCGCGCACGCCTGTTACCTTGCCTAAAAAGAAAATAACACCGCGGTCGTACTCTTTAACAATCCGCAAAGACAAAAATAGTAAAACGACCAAAACCGGCACAACAATATATAGCCATTCCATGCCCTAAGTATACGCCTCCTCCGTTTAAAAACACCCTCTGAAAAGCCCTTATTTTGCGGCTTTTTCTAAGTACTTGACAAATAGGCTTATGGGGTGTATAATAGAGAGTGAGACTGAGTTTAACCGGCAAACCTCAAAAGGAGACTGCCATGACTCGCATGTTCTTCGTCATCGCCACCCTCATCGCTTCGGTCGTCGGTGCCTCGGCGCAGTCGATGGAATTCTACGTCATGAGTTCCGGCTGTGACAAACTCGGAGCCCAGAGCATGAGCTGTCAGGCGCATCTGACGGACCTAGAACTCGTTCGCCAAAGCTGCGCCAAGACCAACGGCAAGGAGGTGTGCAGCCTCTACGAACGCGAGAAGGACAGGTTCTCCCGATTGTTCCCACTGGCATGGCGCGAGAAGGACAAATAGCCGCGGCTCCGCCGCAAGAAAAGAAAAAGACCCCGCTGGTCTACTCTTTCTTGCAGCGGGGCCTTTTTCAATTGTAAAAACTATCTAGCGCGTGCGGCCGCCGGGTTGCTTGCGCAACCTTACAGATTTAGGAGTGACTTCGAGATACTCATCGCCTTGCATGACCTCAAGACCGCGCTCTATAGAGAGCGTAAACGGCGGGATAAGCTGGATTGCCTCGTCGGTGCCCGACGAGCGCATGTTGGTGAGTTGCTTGCCCTTGGTCGGGTTGGCAAACATCTCGTCGCCCTTGGAGGTGTTGCCGATTATCATACCCTCGTATACCTCGGTTGCAGCGCCGATGTAGAGCATCCCGCGGTCTTGCAGGTTGTACAACGAAAATCCAAGCGCCTTGCCCGCGGACATCGAGACCATCGAGCCCACTGCGCGCTTTTCTATCTCACCGGCGTACGGGCGGAACTCGACAAAGCGGGATGAGAAGATGCCCTCGCCCTTGGTATCCAAAACAAACTGTGAGCGAAAGCCTAAGAGTCCGCGCGTCGGGCCCTCGAACGTCATGCGCACCGCGCCGTTTTCAGGCTTTAAATCTTTAAGTATCGCTTTGCGCTTGCCCAAGCGCTCGATAACGCTGCCTTGGTAGGCCTCGGGCACATCAATTATGACCTCCTCGAAAGGCTCGAGCTTTTGGCCGTTCTCCTCGTGGTAAATAACCTGTGGCTCGGAGACCTGCAACTCGTAGCCCTCGCGGCGCATATTTTCCAAAAGTATGGCGATGTGGAGCTCGCCGCGGCCGTAGACGCGAAACCCGTCGGCAGCCGAAAAGTCGACCTTAAGCCCGACGTTTATCTCGAGTTCTTTTTCGAGCCTGTCGCGAATTTGCCGCGTGGTGACAAACTTGCCTTCGCGGCCCGCAAACGGCGAGTTGTTAACCAAAAAGTTAAGGCCAATGGTCGGCTCGTCAACCGCAATGCTTGGCAACAGCTCGACAGAGTCCGACTCCCCTACCGTGTCGCCGATGTATACGTCGCCCAGCCCTGCGACAAGCACGATGTCGCCGGCCTGCGCCTCTGGAATCTCGATGCGCTCGAGGCCCTTAAACGAAAAGATTTTTATAACTTTAGCGGTATGCGACTTGCCGTCGGGCTTTTTAACAAACAGGTTCTGCCCGGTCTTAAGCACGCCCTCGTAAATGCGCACGACGGCCAAGCGGCCCAAAAAGTTGTCGTAGCCCAGGTTAAACGGCTGCATGCGCAAGGGCTTAGCGGCCAAAGACTGGTCGACTGACGGCACATGCTCGAGAATTGCATCAAGAAGCGGTGTTAGGTCTTTGGAGTCGTCAGCCAACTTCTTTTTAGCAATGCCCTGGCGGCCAATAGCGTAGATGACAGGAAAGTTAGATTGCTCGTCGTTAGCGCCAAGCTCCAAAAATAGCTCCAGCACTTGCTCTTCGGCCTGCGCGGGGTTGGCGGCAGGCTTGTCGATTTTATTGATGATGACCATGGGCTTAAGTCCTAGCTCAAGCGACTTTTTTAAAACAAAGCGGGTCTGGGGCATCGGGCCCTCTTGTGCATCAACCACAAGTAAAACAGAATCTATCGACCTAAGTACGCGCTCGACCTCGGAGCCGAAGTCTGCGTGGCCCGGAGTATCGACGATGTTTATTTTGGTGCCCTTGTACTCGACCGCGGCATTTTTGGCATAAATGGTGATGCCGCGCTCGCGCTCGAGGTCGTTGGAGTCCATCGAGGTGCCCTCGGCCGCAGAACCTGTCTGGCGCAAAATAGCGTCAGTGAGTGTGGTCTTGCCGTGGTCCACGTGCGCGATAATGGCTATATTCCTAATCTCCATAAATATAAAAGGCGGGCGAATCCCGCTCTTGCTTATACTATAGCTGAAAATGCTTTATTTGGCAATCACAACCCTCGGTAAGCTTTGTCTCTGGGAACAATGGTGAGGATATTAAGAGTTCCTTCTGCAACCGCAAATATAATCCGATGATCGCCTACGCGATAGCGGTAGGCTACCCTGCCCTCCAGTCTTTTAGCGAAGGCGAGTGGGTCAGGTTGGTCAGCGTACCAGTCTATCTTGTCAGTAATCCTCTGTGCCAAGAGCACGGGCATTTTCTCGAGCTGGGCAATTACCAGAGGCATGTATGAGACCTTCATGCCCTTTATTTTACTGTATGTTATTTACGCAACCCGAGTCGGCGGTACACCTCTTTAGAAGGAACTCCCTTACCTTGGTGGAACTGCTCCATCGCAATCTCAATATCGCGGTCAAAGGCCGCAATCTTCATCTGGTCGTTGACGTATGCGCGCGTCGCTATGTTGAGCACCGCGCTGTAGGTAAGGCCATCCTTGCGCGCCTTGCGCATGGCGGCCTCTTTGAGCTTTTTGTCGGTATTGAATATCATTTTTACGGTCATATATACCCAGTATATACGCCTTTTAACTCTTGTCAATGCCTGTTTACCCGGCTCTACACAAGTTGTTTTGTAATGGGTTTTTGTGTACTAATTTTCTGCCGGGCAGCTACCCTATATAGATGCGCCATGGCGAACAAGCGAAACTATTTGACCTCCCCGACCAGCTGCCAAACGGGCTGGTGTACCGGCCCGATTTTTTAACCGCGGACGAAGAGGAGGTTTTGCTTGCCTACATACAAAACGCGCAAATGCCACTGTTGCGCTTTCGCGAGCACGAAAGTAAGCGCCGTGGCATGGCCTTTGAGCACGACCTGCCCGCATTTTTGCAGCCGCTGCAATATCGTATTGCCAAATGGCTCGATGTGCCTAAGCACAGCGTCAACGAGGCGTTTGTACAAGAGTACCCGCCGGACTACGGCATTGGTTGGCACCGCGACCGCGAGACGCCGCTTGTTGTGGGCATCTCGCTAAAAGGTTGGGCGCGCATGCGCTTTAGGCCGCTTGAGCGCATTGGCGACCCAAAGGCGGTTGTGTCCTTTGAGGTCGAACCGAGAAGCGCTTACGTAATGCAAAAAGAAATAGCCACCCGCTGGCAACACTCTGTCGCACCCGTCACCGCTTTGCGCTACTCGATTACGTTTAGGACTTTGCCTTTAAACTAACGAGCAATCTCTTCAGTTGCAATCGCGTGACTGCAGATCCCATACGTTGCGAAAAAGTCGCAACTGCATGCCCACTTTCCACCCTTAAAAGTAAGTTCTCGAACACCGTGCTCGGATTTTAGAGTCACCTTAGATCCTTGGATATCAAAACGTTCAGGTTGAGAAATATAGCCTTTTGCTTTTTCTATCTTCTTTAATAACTGTGTTACAAACTCCTCCTGTTTGTCCCTGTTGTCCGGCACTAGATCAATAAGGATTATGTCATTGCGGTCTCTTAGCAGGTCAGTAAACTCATCGTTGTATACATACGACAACGTAGCGAGACATGTATTAGGAGCATCAAAAAACTTAGAGACTAAATTTTTAAATTCCGTGGAGTAAAGCTGCATCTGCCCTATTTCATCTATATACAGAATATCTTGCGGTAAAAAATCGATGACTGCGGGAAGTATTGCCTTGAGGTTCTCGATATTGACCGAATATTTTGAGACTTTGATGGGCATGGCAAAGTCAACGTGGGCCAAGACCGATTTGGCTCCTATGCTTGTAACGATCTCGAACCCAAGCCGGCCGTGTTCGCCCCGGATCTCGTCAGTTACAAAACCTGTCTTATAAGGAATAGGCCCGATAAGTTTGCGCAACAATGTCGACTTGCCGCTTTTAGGTTTACCGGTTATGAGAATATTCTTCCTCATACACCCAATTTCCTTTCGAACTGTTCGATAAGTCCTAGTTGGTAGTCGTGGATTTTATTTTTGGCGGTTTCGAGGTCGAAGAACTCGCCGCGGTCTACCTCGGGGATCTCTATTTGCTTGCCGGAGCGGGGCGGCCACTCGAACATGCATGTGTTGCTTTTAAGTTTTAAAACATCGGCATCGCCCTCCATCATCCATGCGTGTACGGTTTTATCGCGCGCACCATTTAAAACAGAGCCTACATAGACAAGCTGTCCCTCGGGTTTAAAGCCCGTTTCTTCCTCAAACTCGCGTTTGGCAACATCAAGCAGCGCGTCCCCTTCTTCGCCATTGTCGGCCAGGCCTTTGGGTATACTCCACCAGCCCAAGTCGTTATTGACGTTTTGCGGTCCACCGGGGTGCACAAGCAAAATTTCAGGAGCGCCATTGCGCATGCGATACATAATGACTCCTGCCGCCAATTTCATACCCGTATAGTACCAAAAAACCCGCTTGCGCGGATTTTTGGATACGTACTTAACTACGTAGTTAACTCATGAGTTAGCTCATGAGCTTGCTACTGAGCCGGCGTCGTAGCGCGAGGAGTCGCCGTGCCTGCTGGGCGGATCTGCACCGACTGCGCAGTAATGCTGCCGTCGCTGTTAGCAGAGCCGGTGATTGTCACGTTGGTGCCGACCGAGAGGTCGTCTTGCGTGCCGCTGGCCTGCTTCATTACCTGGGTCGAGCCGCTCACCAAAATTATTTTAGTCGAGCCGTCCATCATCTTTATAGTTATGCCGTTGGCATCTTTAGACAATATCTGGCCTGCGGTAAATCCGCCAGCTGCCGCGCCGCGCGCACCCGTACCCCCCGCACCTGCCCTGCCCGCAAACTGTGCGCCATTGGCCCCGGCAAAGCCGCCGCGCATGGGCGCTGAGCCTTTAGCGTATGTCATGCCGCCCCAAAAGCTCGCGCCCAAAAGCACCGCGCCCGCTACCGCACCCAGTATCATGTTGTTCTTCGAAATGTGCATATTCTATTTAGTTAGGGAACCTAAGTAATTTACTCGTACCGCAGCGCCTCGATGGGGTTAAGCCCCGCCGCGCGCCTGGCCGGGTACCATCCAAACACGATACCTATGGCGGCCGACGTACCGAACGCCAGCAGTATCGCCGAGGGCGAGAGGCTCGTTGATATAAGCCCGCTTATGCTAACCGCAAGCGATATGCCGACACCAAGCACTATCCCCACCACGCCACCAATGACGGTGAGCGTTGTGGCCTCGACTAAGAACTGCCGGCTTATATCGCTGCGCCTGGCACCTATCGCTTTGCGCAAGCCGATTTCGCGCGTACGCTCGGTAACCGTGGTGAGCATCATGTTCATGATGCCGATGCCGCCGACCAACAGCGATATCCCTGCAATAGCGCCCAACAAAAGTGTGAGCGTGCCGGTTATAGACGACGCGCTCGCGAGTATGTCGGCTTGGTTAAGGACGCTAAAGTCCGCCTGCGTTTGGTCGGCTATGTGATGGCGATCCAAAAGGAGCGCGGTAATGTCTTGCTGCACCTGGGCCATGGCATCTGATGATGCGGCCTGCACATCTATGGTGGTAAGGTATTTGTCGCCCGCCAAATAGCGGCTGGCTGTCTGCTGCGGGATGTAGATGATGTCGTCCTGGTTTTGAAAGCCCGTGCCGCCCTTGGCAACGGTGACACCGATAACTTTAAACTCCGCGCCGCGGATGCGGATGGTCGAGCCGACAACATCGGCCGCCTGCGCATCGTCACCAAACAGGTCTGTCATAACAGTGGGGCCAATGACAGCTACCTTAGATGCAGAGTCGTTTTGGCTGTCGCTTATAAAGTCGCCTTGGTCGATGGCAAGATTGCGTATGGCGGGGTAGGAGCCCGTAACGCCGTCGACGGTCGTGTTGGTGTTGGTGCCCTTGGCGGTCACCTGATAGCGGCCCGAAACTTCGTTGGCAACGGCCGATACATTGTCGAGCGCGCTTATGGCCTGCGCGTCGTCGGCCGTAAGCGTCTTAGCGCCCCCGCGGCCACCGGACACGCCAAAGCCCTGGGTGCGCTGCGCGCCCGGAGATATCAAAAGCAAGTTAGAGCCCAGCGCATTGATGCTCGACTGTATCGACGATGTCGCGCCCTGTCCTATTGATACGAGGGCAATGACCGAGGAGATGCCGATGACAATACCAAGCATGGTAAGCCCCGAGCGGGTTTTGTTGGCCGACAGCGCGGCATATGTTTCGTGGAAGGTGTCGTTGAGTGTCATATGGTTTTGGTTTCTAAAAAAGTTTCTGAAAAAAGTCCTCGGGTCGTCCCTCTGCGGGGACATCCACCAGACTGTTTTTCATAAACTTTTTTCTATACATGTTTGTCGGAAACAATTTCGCCGTCGCGGATAGTAATAATGCGCCTGGCGTTTTGCGCAATGTCTGGCTCGTGGGTAATGAGCACGATGGTGCGGCCAAACTCTTTGTTTAGTTTCTTAAACGTATCCATGACAAGCTCGCCGGTTTTGGTGTCCAAGTTGCCCGTAGGCTCGTCGGCCAAAATAAGCGACGGGTTGCCCACAAGTGCGCGCGCAATAGCCACACGCTGGATTTGGCCGCCCGACAGCTCGTTGCTCTTGTGTAAAAAGTGCGTCTCGGACAACCCGGCTGCCTCAAGCGCGGCACGGGCCCTCTGATCGCGCTCGGCCTCCCCCACCCCGGCGTACATAAGTGGCAGCATTACATTGCGCAAGACGCTTGTGCGCGGCAAAAGGTTAAACGCCTGAAAGACAAAACCTATTTTGTCTTTGCGTATGTCGGCCAGCTCTTCGTCGCTGAGCTTGGACACATCCTTGCCATCAAGGTGGTAGCTGCCGCTGGTGGGCGTGTCGAGGCAACCCAGAATATGCATGAGCGTCGACTTGCCCGAGCCCGACGGCCCCATGATGGCGACAAACTCGCCGTCCTCGATACGAAACGACACGCCCTTAAGCGCCGCAAAAGCAGTGTCGCCCTGCCCGTAGGTTTTAGTTATATCTTGTACCTCTATCATTAGGGCCTTTATAGCGCACGCAATGCGGCACCCGCGGGCGCGGCACCGCCAAATCCGCCAGCACGCGCGCCAGTCGTACCGGATGCGCGCGTGGTTGCGGCCGCGGTCGAGGCAGCTGATGCGGTTATGGTGCGTGTAATTATTTGCTCACCCTCGGTCAGACCCGATGTAATTTCAACATTTGTGTCATCGGCTATGCCTACCTCGACCGGGATCTGCACAGGGGCTTGGCTTGAGGTAATGCCCGACGCAGTTGCGCTCGACGTAGCCACCGGAGACTCGAACGCAAGCACATAGCTTTGGCCGGCTGATGTTTTGACCGCGCTTGCGGGTACGACCAGTACGTCTTGCGCGGTGTCGGTCTGTATTTGTGCATTGACCGTCATGCCAGGCTTAATGCGACTGTCTTGCGCATCGAGCGCAATTTGCACGTCGTAGGATACAACGCCCTGGCTTACGGTACCTATGGCGTCGACCTCGGCCACTGTGCCGGTGAGCGTTAGGTCGTCTATGGCGTCAAAGGTAAGTGTGGCTTTTTGCCCGGCTTTTATTTTGGCGGCATCGACTTCGTTTAAAGATATTTTGGCAATCTGGGATTTGGTTATGAGCGTTGCCACAGCGGTGCCCGACGAGCCTTGGTCGCCGACCTTGGCGTCGACCTGAGCCACAACGCCGTCAAATGGTGCATAGACCGAGTAGTCGGCAAGCGCCTCTTGTTTTTGGCGCACGCTAAGCTCTTGCGAGCGGCGGTCAAGCTCGTTGGGCCCTGCTTGCAAGTCCTCGAGCGCGCCTTGCGCCTTGTCGAGCGCACGCTTGTTATTGCTCGTAGAGCTCTGTGCGGACGAAAGGGACGATACGCTGCCGTTGGCGGTCGAGGCAAGGCTTACGACAGAGCTGTATGCGGAGTCCGCCTCGGTGCTTGGATCTTTGTGCGCACGAATGTAGGCAACTGCGTCTTGCGCGTCTTTGGCAGCCAAAGCTACCAATGAGGCCGCGCTGTATCCTTGCGCCAACTGTGCATCTATTTGTGCTTCGGTAGGCCCTGGCGGCAATGCGCTGAAGCTCGCGCTAAAAGCCTTAAGCGCATCGCTGGCGTCGTACCATGCATTGTGCGCGCGGTCGCGATACTCTTTTTCAGTATCATTAAAACTAATATCCTGGGTACTGAGGTATGCCTGAGGGTCAAACAAATTACCCAGACTGTCCATCACATTGGTCATGTCGGCCGACGCTTTGGTAAGAGTCGAGCGAGCAGAGATATACGAAGACGCCTCGTCATCCTGCGCCTGCGAGACAGCGCTTTGCGCATCGCGCAACTCTGTCGGGTCGACGGTAACCAGCTTTTGATACGAAAGTTCGGCGCTCTGTAGCTCGTAGCCGGCATCGCCCGAGTCGAGGCTTACCAACAGTTGCCCGGCTTTTACCTCTTGGCCGGCTTTGACGCCGACATAGGTCACATCGCCAGAGGCTTTGGGCTTGAGGTCTACTTGGCTGCTTGCCGATATTTGACCAGAGGCCGAGATGGAGGAAACTACGGTGCCGCGCTCGACCGTACCCACCACATAGCGCGTCGCGGCGCTTGCTGTATGGGCCCTGCCCCACAGCCACCATCCGCCGCCGACAAGCACAACTACCACAACTGCGGTAATAATTTTGTGCGCGAGTATATATTTTTGTAGTGACAAAAAGCGTGCGTACATAGTGGGCATACAATAAGTATTAATAAAAAAGCACTAACGCCAAAACTCCTGCGCCTACCCAAGATGCCAAGGACACGGCGCCGCTTACCGCCAAGGGGAATTTTTGTACATGCGTGAGAGAGCGGAATGGTGCCCTTGTCGGCAGATGCATGAGCCGCTCTATCACTATCGAGTTAACTATCA
>DASYIO010000090.1:0-1888 GCA_035997465.1 Minisyncoccota bacterium
CGCATCATCAACGAGCCGACCGCCGCCGCACTTGCGTACGGCTTTAACAAAAAGAAGGACGAAAAGGTGGTCGTCTTTGACTTTGGCGGCGGCACGTTCGACATATCGGTACTCGAGGTCGTTATGGCCGAGGGCAACGAAGGCTCCATCGAAGTCCGCTCTACCGACGGCGACGCGCACCTGGGCGGCAAAGATATTGATCAGAAAATAATCGACTGGCTTGCGACCGAATTCCAAAAAGAGTCGGGCATCGATGTACGCAACGACCCCCTGGCTCGCCAGCGTCTCGACGAAGCCGCAGAAAAAGCAAAGATCGAATTAAGCACTGCTACGGACACTGAAGTAAACATCCCCTTTATTACCTCAGACGCATCGGGTCCGCGCCACCTGCTTGTCAAAATGACCCGCGCAAAGCTCGAGGAATTGACCGCCGAGTTTATCCAGCGTGCCATCGACATCACCAAACGCGCTATGGAGGCCAGCCCGTTTAAGAACGCCGATATAAACGAGGTCATACTCGTGGGTGGCCAAACTCGCATGCCCGCGCTACAGGCCGCGGTCGAAGCCTTCTTCGGCAAAAAGCCTAACATGTCGGTTAACCCCGACGAGGTCGTGGCCGTAGGCGCCGCGATACAAGGCGGTATCTTGGGCGGCGAGGTGCGCGACGTGCTTTTGCTCGACGTCATACCGCTTAGCCTGGGGATAGAAACTATGGGCGGCGTTGCCACCAAGCTTATCGAGCGCAACACGACAATCCCTACATCACGCAGCCAAACATTCTCGACTGCAGCTGATAATCAGACATCTGTCGAAATCCACATTACCCAGGGCGAGCGCGCCATGGCGTCAGACAACAAGTCACTTGGTAGGTTTGTACTCGACGGCATTCCGCCAGCACCTCGCGGCCTACCGCAAGTCGAAGTGTCGTTTGATGTCGACGCCAACGGCATCTTGACCGTCAAAGCCAAGGACAAGGCTACCAACAAAGAGCAGAGCATTAAAGTTGAGGGCTCTTCGGGCCTTTCGGACGCAGATATAGAAAAGATGCGCAAAGACGCCGAGGCTAATGCCGCAACCGACAAAACAAAGGTAGAGCTGGCCGAGGCGCGCAATGTAGCCGAGCAGTCTGTGTATGCCGCTAAAAAGGCGCTTGATGATAACAAAGACAAGGTGCCCATGGAGCTCGCAACTGCAATAAACGAAAAAATTGCTGCCGTGGATAACAAAAAGGGGAGCGATGACGTCACGGGTATTAAAGCCGCCACCGAGGACCTTTCCAAAGAGCTCTCCAAGGTCTACGAGGCTGTGCAAAAAGCGGGTTCGACAGGCTCACCGCAAGCCGCCGACCAGCCGGGCGCACAACAGGCTCCGCAGGACACCCCACCAACCGACACGCCCCCTAACCCTGAGCAAAAATAACAGTCACTAAAGGGCGGCCATGCGGCCGCCCTTTGCCCAACCCACGTTAGCGTTCTATTTGAGACTGGCGCACCCAGTTGACCGACCTTGAGCCCTTGTGCAAGAAGGAGTATTCTTCGCCTCCTCCTGTAATGATCGGCATCAAGATGTCTATTGCCTCAAGTTGGTAAGGTCCAGCCTTGCCATCTCTTCCGCCCTGGAACGCGTACTGTCGTTCCTGGAGCAGGATTTCGATGCAGTGTGGGCCCTTGAGAAGCTTCCAGGGCACCTTGACCCTGTGGAGGCGGAGTTTGGCGACCCATGTGCACTTGATTTTTAGGATATCGCCGTCCTTTTCGATACTTTGGATCCGCCCGCAAAGTTTGTTGCCTCGGATTTGCCCGCCCACAAACTTCCGTGCATGCCTCACAAAGGTCGAGGGCTTGATTCTCTTGAGCGCCATGTCTCTAGCCCCTCCTCGGTGGCTGGT
>DASYIO010000091.1:0-5986 GCA_035997465.1 Minisyncoccota bacterium
TCATTGGCTTAAAGACGAGCTGCGGTTTACGACGCGCAGTGGCAAGAGCCTAAATATCAGTACGCTCTACGAGATGCTCAAGAATCCCTTCTACTGCGGTGTGTTCGAGTATCCGCGCAAAAGCGGTAACTGGTTTGTAGGCAAGCACGAGGCGCTAATCACCAGGGAGCTGTTTGAGCTAGTGCGGCAGAAGGTGGTCGACGAAACAAAGCCACGCAAGCGGTCTAACGAATTCGCCTTCGTGCGCTTAGTAACATGCGGCGACTGCGGGTCTGGGGTGACGGCATTCGAGAAGGAAAAGCTCATCAAAGGGACCGGGGAGACAAAGGTGTATCGGTACTATGCATGCGGCAGGTCAAAGGATCGCCACTGCAAGAGCCCATACGTACGCGAGGATGCCCTTATGGAGCAGCTTATCGAGATAATCGACGAGGTCGAGATAGACCAGCTAGGGGCCCGTCACCTTATAGATAGAGAGATCGCCCGGTTCAACAAGCTACGCAAGACAGTGCTGGGGGTCAAAGAGAAGGATCCAGCCGTGGCGATGGATATAAAGAGGTACGCGAAGTACCTGCTGGAGGAAGGAACGACTGAGGAAAAGAGGGAGCTGCTCGGGCAGCTGCGGGGCAAGCTCCTGATGAAGGACAAAAAGATCCGCCTCATCAAGGAATAGACTAAACACAAAAGCCGCGACGTAATGTCGCGGCTTTTGTGTTTCCTAGGGGTTTGATGCCTGGCGGTACCGTACTGACTTTGACGAGGGCCGGTACCGGTTCCCTACGTCACAACCGTGTTGCGGGGGCAGGAATTGCACCTGCGACCTTCAGGTTATGAGCCTGACGAGCTACTACTGCTCCACCCCGCTATAAAAATAGCGAAAACGCTAATGGCCTCAGTATATAAGAAAAATGATATACTGCAAGGCATGACTAACGCATTTTCAATAAAAGAGGCTGTTGTTTTTGGATGGCATAAAGTTAAGAGTCACTCGGGGCTTGTGTTCGGGGTCATGCTTACGCTTTTTGGCCTTCAGGTCGCCTCATCGATTGTGCAAAAAGTTTTAGCAAACAGCGCGCTTGGTATCGCCGCGTCGATAGTGCTGACCGTGCTCGGTATCATTTTGGGCGCTGGCATGACACTTATAGTCCTTAAGCTCGCCAAGGGCGAGCATGCGCAGTACCGCGACATTGTGCCGGACCTTACTTTGGTATGGAAGTATTTTTGCGTCAGCGTCCTGACCGGCGTCATTGTCTTTTTGCCGCTTATGGCTGGCGGGCTTGTGGCCCTGGTGCTACTTGTATCTACCGGCTCGGTCAACTTCTCTGAAGGGGCCACGACCGTGGGCCATGTGTGGGAGTTTGCGCTCGCGGTACTTATCGGGGCCGCGGCGATCATCTGCGCGCTGTACCTGGGCCTGCGCTATTCGATGGCGCGTTTTGCGGTTTTAGAGGGCGCCGCGATCGTGGAGAGTCTGCGCAAAAGCGCTCGTTTTACGCATGCCATAAAATGGCACCTGGTATTGTTCGTGCTGGCGATCGTCGCTCTCAATATAGTGGGCTTTATCGTACTGTTGGTGGGGCTCTTGGTGACCATCCCTGTGTCGGTCTTGGCGTACGCGCATATCTACCTTAAGCTCAAGGCGCACCACGGGCATCACTAGCGATACCCCGCAAAAAATGATAAGTTGAGTTTGCTTTGTTCATCCGGGCAAGCATGTCGGTGTAGCTCAGGTAGTTAGAGCATGGCACTCATAAAGCCAAGGTCGAAGGTGCAAGTCCTTCCACCGACACATAAATTTAATTCAGTAGGACTGTGCATAGCTGGTTAGTGGTTTGTACTGTCATAGGTCATACTAAATGTATGGGCTTGTCGCGAAAGGTTAACCACGACTTCTTTAAGGAATGGACGCCCGAGATGGCCTACGTACTTGGATTCTTCGCGGCGGATGGGTCTATGATACGCAATGCTCGCGGGGGCTGTTTTATTGAATTTCATAACACCAATAGGCCCTTATTATTGAAAATCCGCAGAGCTCTCGGTTCCAATCATGCATTGGGGTCTCGTCCAGGTAAGGCACAGTGGAAAATACGCCACCGGCTCCAAATAGGAAGCAAGGTGATGTTTGCTGATTTGCAATACTTAGGATTTGTGCAAAATAAGGCGAATAGGGTAGCATTGCCGGCCATACCCTCGCCCCATTTGTCGCATTACCTGCGAGGATATTTTGACGGGGATGGCAATGTTTATTTTAAGAAGCATTTTGCCAAAGACCGCGGTAAAGAACGGTGGGTGTTTAACTGCCGCTTTACTTCAGGCTCCTTGGCGTATTTGCAAGATTTGCACATCCTTACGAGGGAGAAAGGGTGTTCGGGCGGGTTCATAACTCATAAAAACAGGGGATACGAGCTTGTCTTTAGCCATAAAGACAGTGTTGCCTTATTTAAGATTATGTACGATACTGTTCCTACTACAGGGCTTTATTTACCGAGGAAATACAGACTTTTCCGAAGAGCAATAAAGACTCTGTATCCGCATAATGCGGGAGTAGCTCAATTTGGTTAGAGCGCGTCCCTGTCACGGACGAGGTTGCGGGTTCAAGTCCCGTCTCTCGCGCAGACAAAATCCCCACAAGGGGATTTTCGCGTAGCGAGAGTCGGCAAGCTAACTGTTTGGCTCACGAAGGGACTCGAAAGCCGCAGCGATGTTTTGCACTGGCAAAACCGCGAGGCAGGGCTGTGCGTGGATTTTGCGACGGCAAAATCCGACGCCTAGCCAAGTCCCGTCTCCCGGATATTTTGGGTGCTATATTTTTAGTATGTCCGAAGTATATATTTCTATTATTCTCCTTCTCTTTTGCGGTTACCAGTTCTACATGATTTGCAAGGCTCTTAAAACAGGTGTCATCCGGCTTAAAATTGGCCCTTTAGGATCCGGAGGCATACCGACAAAACTAGAAAGAAAAAGAAATCCGTTTCAATTTTGGATAGGCATACTGTCGGCAACGGGATTTTTGACCCTCTGTTTCTGGCTTTCTATTACGGTGCTTGTGCAATGAATAAGTACACATAAAGCGTAATGCTATACTAACCTCATGGACGCCATAACCAACTTTTTTCATCTCATCCTCGACTTTTTGCTCCAGTTTTTGACTCTTATTATTACGTTTTTTATTTCTATCCTAAATTTGATACTCGATTTTGCACGCCATTTGGTCGGCTCTGCCTAGCAGCCGCGTTTAAGCGCAAGTATTGGCGCTCTTGTTTCTGAAAGTTCCATGTACCTGTATGAAGTTTTTCGGCCTTATGCTATAACGCAATTCAGCGAATCTTCATTGCACTAAACAGACTGCGTTGCAGTCAATGTCAATATTGACGCATAGTGACAGAGTGAAAGTAGGAAAAGAAATACGAGCTCTCAAAAAAATTAACAATACTATTATCAGCTCGGTCGCCGCAGTGGGCGACAGCCTGCGCGCGCGCCGGTATGGCTTCTTTAAGGCGGTGTTCTTAGGGGCCATATTCGTAAACATCGTCTTTCTGCCCATCAATGTATCCCTTAGCGTAACGCAAGCGGCTGTCGATACGTCTGACCCAGACCCTGTCCACCGCGCCCAGGCCGCCGCAGAGGCTCGCGGCGAGGTATACGACCCGGATCCGGTCCATCAGGCGCAAAAGGCGACCCAGGCCCAGGCAACCTCTGCAATCCCCACAGCCTCTGCGAGCGAACCTTATGACCCCGACCCTGTGCATCAGGCGCAAAAGGCCGCACAAGCTCAGGCAGCGATTATACAGCCGACACCAGCTGCAACGTCTACTCAGTCCACGGCGCAGGCGGCTCCAGTGGCGCCTGTATTAACGGCATCAAACACGGCCGATCCGCTCTCGGGCCTTAATCTGTACGTCAACAATTATTCTTCGGCAAAAGCACAGGCAAACGCGTGGAGCGGTTGGCGTCAAGTCGATGCCGACAAAATGAATTACTTGGCCGCACAACCCACAGCGGTGTGGTTTGGCAATTGGAATAGTGACGTCCAGGGTGACGTTGCAAACGTAGTAAGCGCCGCGCAAAAGTCGGGCGCAACACCTGTCTTGGTGGCGTACAATATCCCGGCCCGCGATTGCGGCGGCTACTCCTCGGGCGGCACATCCCAAAATACGTACACCAACTGGATAGGAGCGTTTGCGCGCGGCATAGGCAGTGCATCAGCCATAGTCATACTCGAGCCCGATGCGCTCGCTGGCATTAGCTGCTTGTCTGCATCCGACCAAAAGGTGCGCACCGATCTTATAAGCTCGGCGGTATCCATCCTCAAGAGCAACAGCAATACCAAGGTGTATATCGATGCTGGCCACTCGGGTTGGGTCGACGCGGCTACTATGGCCGCTCGCTTGCAAGCGGCGGGCATAGTACGCGCTGATGGGTTTTCGCTCAATGTGTCTAACTTTAACAGCACCTCTGCTGAGTCGGACTACGGCCAGCAGATATCCCAGGCTTTGGGTGGAAAACATTTTGTCATCGATACAAGCCGCAATGGCAACGGGAGTTCCGGCGAGTGGTGCAATCCATGGGGTAGGGCGGCAGGTAGTAAGCCTACTGTTAACACTGGCAACAATCTTGTGGATGCATACTTATGGGTAAAAACTCCGGGCGAGTCTGATGGTAATTGCAACGGCGGCCCCTCGGCCGGTACTTGGTGGCCCGACTACGCGCTCTCGCTCGTCAAATAATTATTGCAACGTAGTGGTTGCCGGATTAAACTCCGTGCCCGCGAGCGGCGTGTCGTAGCGCAGCTTGTAGACCCACAACGTTAGGTCCTGAGAAAACTGCTTGGTATATACGCGCTCATAGTGCGTGTCAAAGTATACGCGCACCTGGCTCTCGTACCCCTGGTCGTAGGAGAGCAAAAGCCATGCGTATTGATGAAACGCGGTCGTGTCGGTGACCTGCTGCGGCATCGTGTCGGCAGAAAAAGCGGGGATAGGCCCAAACGTGTAGCGGTCCCAGTTGGGTATGGTAGCAATGGGTGCGGCACCCCGGTAGTAGTACTCAACCGGGTAGACCGTAAAAGGTGCCGACAATATGACGACGTCTTGCGCGTGCGCGTTTTGGGTCAGATATGCGGCAGCCTCGCGATAATTTTCTTTGACCGGGGTCGAGGCGCTCACCATCTCAATACATAGTCCCGCAAGCATCAGTATGACAATGGCGGCGTGCCCGACCATGGCCGCGCGCGGCGGGTAGGCCGCTATGAGCGCCGTCAGCAGCAAGTAGAGCGACGGGACGGTAAATATGAGGTAACGCGACACAAACACCGGCTCGATAAGTATGCTTGCCGCAAACGCGAGCACTACCGACAAAAAGACCGTGATCATAAAGTACTGCGTTTCGGGGCTAAGCGCCCTTGATTTGCGCAATGCCAAAAAACCCAAGAGCACTGTTATGGGCCACAGCGAAAGTACCACGGTGTTTAAGTGATCGCTCTGGAACCCGAACACAAATTGCGAAAACGTACTAAAGAAGTTGACCGATGTAGGTGCTACCAGGGCCGGCGAAGACTGGCCCGCTTGTCCCTGATGGAAGACCCACCACACCCAGGGCGCAAACATGACTGCCAAAAGTACGAGCGTGCTGACGAGGCGTTTAAAAGAGCCCGTGGGGAAGAGGTCTTTGCGCAGTACAAAAAAGACAGCCTGGCTTGCCAGCGTGAGAAAAAAGAAATAATGCGTAAATATCCCCAATGCGGCGGACAGCGCATACAAGGCCCAGGTATGCTCGCGGTCTTTGCCGCCCGCCTGGGTAAGCCGCATTATTTTTATAAAAAAGTACTGGTTGATGATGACCAAAAAGGCAAACAGCGTGTACATGCGTATCTCGCTGCCGTACCAGTTCATAAAGGGCGATATGGCTAAAAGTGTTGCGGCAAAAAGCCCCGCGCGCTCGCTGTAAGCTAGACGGCCAAGCATATACAGCGCCGGTATAGAGAGGA
>DASYIO010000092.1:0-2470 GCA_035997465.1 Minisyncoccota bacterium
ACCCCAGCGCCAGCCCAATGGCTCGGTCTTCGCGATTTAATACCGACATGCGCATAAGACGCAACACGGCAAGTATGACCAGGAGGAACGGCAGTATCCAGGCCAGTGCGCCGACAAAGCCGACAGTGCCAAGCGCTGTAGCAAGTGTCGAAAATCCGACGTTAAAGTCGAGGCTCCAAAACGCGGACTGGTTAACCTCGGGCGGTTTTTGTGCGAGCCAGATTTCGCCAAAGGTGTCGGGGCCCATGCCAATGAGCACGCGCGAAAAGCTCCCTTGGCGCACCGCGCTAAAGGCCTGCTGTGTAGTTTGGTAAGACGGACGCACCTCAAGTGAGGAGACCGGGAAGACCGATGTAAGCCCTGTGTTAAACAACGGGCCCCAGATAAGGAAGACAACAGATACAATAACGCCCGCAGCGGCAAACCAGGGTATACGCGCACTCCACGAGCCCGCGTGATGATGAGCCTCTCCTTCTTCGCCACGGCTGGTCATAAAGGCAAATAGCCCGACCGCCACCGAGCCCACAAGCACCAAGGCCCATGCAACCGAGAAGTTGATAAAACCTAAGAGAGCTACGATGAGGACGCCAAGCACGCAGATGCCTATGCGCATTAAGTTAGACGGTCGGCGCAGCTCCAGCTGCACTAAGACAAAGATGCCCAATACCGATGCCAAAAGGCCGAGGTCATTCCACTTGCCGACAAGGTTAACCGAGCGGTCGACAAAACTGCCGCCGGGTATCGAAGGACCAAAGACAATAGCCGCGCACTGAAAGAGCGCCGCCGCCGTAAGCGCCCAAAAGAGCGTCACAAACAAAAGCCGCGCTGTGCGTTGCGTGCGGAATAAGGTCGAGCTAAGGATAAACGCGCCAGCCGCCAGTGTGGCAAACATGACCGTGTCCCAATCGATAGCGTAACCGCTCCATGCGACCGAGCTGTCGGGCGAGACCCAGGTGGACACCAGGTACACCACAGGCAACAGCACCACCGCCAAGGTGGGCCAAACACCCGCGCTGCGCAAAAACTCCCGCATGCCGCCGCCGGCGACATAGAGTATTGCGGCTACTGCCAAAAGGACCGCAAAGACAGCGACCTTAGCTAACTGAAACGGAAACCACGCGGTCGGGATGACCAGCACCAAGGCAAGAACAATACCTGCCAGATACAGCCCCCGAGACCACGCATGTAGTCTTGAGTACATACAATTATGTTTTTAGAAGAGCGCAATGCTCTCCCCTATGTGATTAATACGAACCTCCTTTAGTATAGGCCCTGCAAAAACTGGTAGCTCTTTGGGTGGGGATATGCTATGCTACAGGTTAGCGCGTTAGGCAATAGCCCCGTGGGATGAGGCCGCAAGGCAACTATCCCATGGGGAGGAAAGTCCGGGCATCTACCCCATGAGATGCGGCCTCAAGGCACTATCTCACGGGGTTAAAAAGGTAGCAGGTAACCCCTGTCATTTGCTCCTGCGGGCAAAAGAGGTGCGAACAGTGACGAACCGATTTAGTTCGGGTGAAACGGCTAAATCCTTATCCAGATGCAAGGCCGTGTCCTGCATAGCTTTACCGCGAAGCAGGAAGTGCCGCTTGAGCTTAGGGGTGACTCTAGGCCCAGATAAATTATTGTCCACGACAGAACCCGGCTTACCGACGCGCACGCAGATGAGAAAACCCCGCTACCGCGGGGTTTTCTCCTGCCTACAATGTAACTTTTTGTCCTTCTACAATTCCATGTTTTTGCGCAAAGCCAGCCGGGACCTCAAGCACATAGCGAGACGGAGCGCTCGGAGGAAAGGCTTGCGGATAGCTGTCGGGCTGCACATTGTGCGCGATGGTTACGATAACACCGCTCTTGTTAACCCAGATCATGTCTAGGGGTATGAGCGTGTCCTTCATCCAAAAGGCCCACAGACCGTCGGTATCGAACACAAACCACATGCCGCTCCCCTCTTTTAGGCTGGTGCGGTGGCCCAGGCCCAGCTCGCGCTCGGCGGGCGTTTGGGCGACCTCGGCAACTATAGTAGTGCCGTTTATAACAAGCGTGGTCGTGGCAAGAGCAGTTGGCATATAAGAAGACTCAACCGGAGCGGGTATTGTGTGGTATTGGTAAAACACAAGGGCCGCCACAAAGGCGGCCGCAAGTGTAAAAAAGAGTAGCTGTTTAAAGTCAGCCCTCACAGGGGTTAGGAGAGGTGCTTAGAGACAAGCTTGGTCATCTCGAACATGTTGACCATGTCCTTGCCGCCAAAGACCTTTTTAAGAGCCTCATCAGCGTTGATGTTGCGCTTGTTCTTGGGATCCTGCAGATCCTCTTTCTTAATGTAGACCCAGAGCTTTTTAACAACCTCCGAGCGGGGCATAGGACCCTTGCCAACCACGACAGCGAGCTCCTCGCTTATCTGCATCGGCTTCATAAACGCGGAATTTTCTTTTGCCATATCCTTTAATTATTTATTAAAACAGCCTGG
>DASYIO010000093.1:0-5034 GCA_035997465.1 Minisyncoccota bacterium
CGTCAAGCGCTACGCCCAGAGGCGATACAACACGACCCAAAAGTTCCTCGCCTACAGGCAAAGAAAGTACCTGGCCTGTAGGGTGCACCGCCATACCTTCTTTAATAAGCCCTGTGTCGCCTAAAATAATGACACGCACAGACTCCTCTTCGAGGTTAAGCACTACACCAAACACCTCGCCTGGCGTAGCAATAGCATCCTTGAGCACTTTACCGTGAGCAATGTCGAACCGGACCATTTCTGACATGGTTGCACCCGCCAAGCCCTCTATCTCAGCAACACCATCGCCGACGCGCATAACAGTGCCGGTGTTTTTTGCTGCCGGTGTCGGCGTAAAGTTTTCTATCTCTTTTTTAAATTGATCGATGAAGTTGTTCATGCAGTAAGTTTTCTATAGAGTTCTAGCAAGTTTCGGGTCTGCGCCTGCTTTGGGGTCTCTTGTTTATGTTTGGCGAGCCGCTCGTCGCGCAACAGCAGTTTTTTGTATTCGGCGGCGATATTTGGAAGGAGTTTTGCATGACCACGGCGCTCTAAAACTTTTTGCAGGCTTGCGAGCTGCTCTTTTTTGCCGCCCAACTCGTATAGTGCTTTTGCGTAGTCAGCTGCGAGCATAATTATTTAAGAGCTTTCTCCATCCCCAGCACAATAAGTTTTGCCACCTCTTGTTTAGACTCAGCGATGGCTTTGGCCTTTACCTCTGCGGCCTCTACCTCGGCCCCCTTAAGCAAGGACTCTATCGAGCGCTCGGCCGCATCGCGCATCTCTTTTTCTTTGGCGGTAGCGGCGATACGTGCCCGGGCCAGCATCTCGTCCGCCTCTTTGCCTGCCTGCGCCAGTTTAGTGCTTTTGGCAGACTCTATCTCTTTGAGCGATGTCTGCGCCCTATCTGCAGCCTCAACGCCGTGGGCTATTTTGACGCGACGCTCTTCGAGCATGCGCATCACCGGTCCGTACAAGAAATACCATAGCCCAAACAAGAGCACGGCAAAGTTGATGATATTTATCACCAACAAATGCCAGTCTATCCCGAAAGTTGTCAGGATAGCGCTCATGAGCTAGGTGAACTTGATGATGAACCCGATAACAACGGCAAAGATTGCCAGGACATCAGTGACGGCAATGCCGACATACATCGTGGTTTGTATCTGGCCGGCGGCCTCGGGATTGCGGCCTATTGCCTCTAGAGCCTTAGACACCAAAATACCAAGACCGATGCCGGGGCCTATGACGCCAAGCCCCACTACTATTGCCATGCCCAGAGTTTTTGCTACTTCAATATCCATACAAAATACTTTAACTATTAATGACTGCCGTGCGGCTCTTCGATGGCTATCTTGATGAATGCCAGCGTCAGGATCGCAAATACGGCTGCCTGCAACAAACCTATAAACGCCTCGAACGCCATAAACGGCACTGATGCGATATATGGCAGGAAATGTGCTATCACCAGTAGCAGCACCTCGCCGGCGAATATCGCACCAAAGAGCCTGAAAGAAAACGAGACCAGGCGCGCCAGGTTGCCGATGAGCTCGAGGAGCCCCACGGCAAACATCATCGCACCTCCCTTTATATTAATAAATTTAGACCCATACTTCAATACGCCCAGTACCGCCACGCCCGACACCTCTATCGCCAAAAACGAGACGATAGCCAGGGCTAGCGTGGTGTTAAGATCGGCATTAACTGCGTGGAAGAGCGGCACAAACTCCCCGCCCCGATAAAATCCGATAGAGCCGAATATCGGCAAAAAATCGAACATGTTCGCCGCGAATATAAATATAAATATCGTCACAATGAGCGGAAAGTAGCGTACAGCAAGCGCCCGGCTCTCTAGGGTCGACTCCATCATCCCCAGCAGGTACTCAAAAAACATCTCGATGCCGCCCTGGGCCTTGCCGGGCTTAAGTTTAAGACTGCGGCCGATAAGCCACGCCCCAAGTAAAAGCAGGGCCATAACGACCCAGGTAGTTAAAAGGGCGTTAGTGATTGGAAACCCATACACTGTAAACAGGCGCTCTGACGCGAGCGTAATGTGTAGCCCCGACTCCATAGATAGAGCCATTTTAGCACAAAGATGATTTTTAGGCTCTTCACCTCATCTACAGATTTGACCCTGTAGGGTGGTAAGCGCGGCCATATCGTGACGTCTTCACCTATGTTCGCGCAGCAGATTAGTAATCAACACATATTAAAATTATGCCTTTTATCGCAATAGCGCTTGCACTTGCCGTAGCACTTGGCGGCGGTGCGAGCCTCGCAGCCAACAGCTCTTTGCCGGGCGATGCTTTGTACCCCGTCAAATTAAATGTTAACGAAAATGTAGATGAGGCACTTTCTTTCTCTGCAGAGTCCAAGGCTCAAGCCCACATGGACGACATTGAGTCTCGCATTGATGAGGCCCAAAAACTTTCGGCCCAGGGCAAGCTTGATGCAAACGCTCAGGCACAGATAAACGCCAACATCGATGAGCACGCCAAGGCGCTTAACGACGAGGTTGCCGACTTGCAGACCAAGGGCGACTACGCCACAGCAGCCAAGATCGCGGCAGAGTTCCAGGCTTCAGTTGCCGAGCATTCTTCGGCCTTTGCACAGGCTCAGGCCAATGCCGACACCAGCGCTACCGCAGAGGCTCGTGCCAATGCCGCCCAGGTTGTAGGCAAGGTACAAGCTACGCTCAACGCAGCTACCAACCTTTCGGCCAGTGCATCTGCTAACGCTCAGGCTCATGGCGAGGCAAATAGCTCGACTAACTCGAGCACAAACGCTTCTTCTGACACCAACGGTTCTGCCTCCAGCTCCGCAGGAGCGTCAGGCAACGCTAATGTCGATGTAAACGCCGGCACCGGTGTCAACGTACAGATCTAATCCAAACTAATACCGTTTTAGCAAAAACTCCCCGGTTGGGGAGTTTTTGCGTGATAGCATGCGGGCATGTTTGTCTATGCGCCAGAGTGGCTTGGCTTTGTACTGGCTGGATGTGTGATTATATGGCTGTTGTCTGTGTATACGCAGAGGCGCTTTGTCGCTAAACATGCGATAGATTCTCCTGGGTTTCTTTTTATCGGCTCGTCGGTGCAAGAAATTATCTTTCGCGGCGGGGTCTTTTGGATATTTAGCACTGCAAACCTGCCAGTTGGCCTTGCGGTCGCAGTATCAGGAATATCTTATTACGTAATGCATTACGCCTTTTTCTTTTTCTACAAAAAAGACCGGGAGTTTATGTTTACCCACGGCAGCTTTCATATCTTATTAGTTGCGGCGTCAGCCGGCTTCCCCATTATGTACGCGCTCTACCCTAACCTTTTGTGGGCATGCATAGCGCACATCGCCTTAAATGCCGTCGTGTTTGGCTACCGGTACGTATAGCTACTTGCCGTGGCGGCGTTCGCGCTCGGCAAACTCTTTTAATACACCCTCTAAGTCGTCTTTGCTAAAGTCGGGCCAATTTTTGTCGATAAAAAATAGCTCACTGTAAGCGCTCTGCCAAAGTAAAAATCCCGAAAGTCTTTTTTCGCCGCTAGTGCGGATGATGATGTCAGGATCGGGCATTTCGGCACTCCAAAAATGCTTGCGCAAAGACTCTTCAGTAATCTCCTCACCTGCCGTCACAGTTGCCTTAGCCGCATCTACTATCTCTGCACGGCCGCCGTATGACATACAGGCCCAAAGAGTAAGCTCTGTATTGTTTGCGGTATCGGCCTCTATTTCATTCATGGCTTTTTGTAAGTCAGGATCAAAGCGCTCGCGCTGCCCAACAAACCGAACTCGCACACCCTCTTTACCCAAGTCTGTAAGCTCGCTCTTCCACTGCTCGCGGAATAAGTTCATCAAATAAGCCACCTCTGCCCCCTCTCTGCTCCAGTTTTCGGTCGAAAACAAAAAGACGGCTAGGTTAGGGATGCCACAATCTTTTGTCGCTCGTATGATGTTTTTAAGTGTCACTAAAAGCCCCTCGCGGTGGCCCTCGAGCTTAGGCAGCCCTTTTTCTTTAGCCCAACGGCGATTGCCGTCCAATATGATACCTACACACGCGGGAGTTTGCTCCATGTAAGTTATAACCCTATCACACTATAGAAAAGTTACTGTATTGCCCTGTGGGCTCGCCCGCCGTGTTGGCGGGCAGGCGCCATTGCACGTCAACATTGTCTACTCGCGACAACAATGAGCCCTTGCGCACACGAGCCAGCAATGTCTCTAGTTTATCTTTAGGGCCTTGGGCCAGCATCTCGACCGTGCCATCTGGCAAGTTTTTGACGTACCCCACAAGCCCCGAGGCTCGTGCGCCGCGCTTAACAAAGTCGCGGTACATGACCATTTGTACCCTGCCCCGCACAATGCAAAATAATTCTTGAGTTTCAGTCATAAAAGATAATTGTGGACCCGGGGGAGCTCGAATCCCCGACCTCGTCAATGCGAATGACGCGCTCTACCAGCTGAGCTACGGGCCCAGTAATTTTTTGAGGAAACGTCTACCTGCTGCGGATTTAAAGTATACCTCTCGTCTCCTTGCTTCTGTAAAAGTATCAAATTGTTCGCTATATACAACTTGTAACTCTGACATACGTGAGGTCGTTAAGGTCTTTCCTCTTGAGTGATCCTTTAGTCTCCGAGACAAATCACTGGTCACGCCCTTATACCTTTTACCTTTTCTATCTTGGAGAACATATGCCGTGTATTTCATAATCTCGCCTGGCAACCCGCCCGTACCGAACGGGGTCCGGCACGTTCGGGCGGGTGCGAATGACGCGTAATACCACTTTACTATGAGCCCTCTCAGAAACAATGTCGGGGCGCCGAGAATCGAACTCGGGTTTCACGCACCCGAAGCGTGTATAATGCCACTATAAGACGCCCCGACACTGCATCCGAATGCAGTAAAATATAACCTAAAATCTAGTTTTTGTCTCTGCAAATGAAAACCGCCGGCATATGCCGGCGGTTTCTGTCTTGTCCGCCGTTAGGCGGACGGAAACAATGTCGGTAAGTCTACCTGATGGTGGCTCTGGTCGTTGATGTAGTTGCGGGTCTGATGCT
>DASYIO010000094.1:0-4168 GCA_035997465.1 Minisyncoccota bacterium
GTCCATAAGGATTATCGCGTGGTTGATGATAACGCCGCCCAGGCCAATGATGCCCAACAGTGACGTAAACGACAGCGACTGCCCCGTAAGCGCCAAGCCGCCCAACACACCTATTAAAGACAGCGGCACGATGTACAAAAGGTACAGCGTATAGCGTATCGAGTTAAACGAGATGATAAGGATGATAAACATCAGCACCAACCCCGCAATGAGCGCTACAAACATCTGCGTAAACGACTCGTTGATGCTCTCGCTCTCGCCGCCGTAAGAGACCGTAATGCCCGACGGCAAGTTAAGCTCGCCGATGCGCTTTTGGAACTGTGCCACAACAGTCGTGACATCGGTCGAGGCGTCCGGGTACGCCGACACTGTTTGGATGCGATTTTTGTCTTTGTGGGCTATGGCGGCCGACGACAAGCCCAACGAGTCTTGCAGCACCGAGCCAAGCAGTACGCTGTTGCCCGAGGCTCCCTGTATCGACAAATTTTTAATGCTGTCGATGGTTGTCTGCGCCGTGTCCCCCGGGCCGGTGTAGGCCGAATTGAGGTTGAGCTTAACGACGACATCGATGCTCTGTTTGTCCTGGTTAATACTGGTGGCCTTGGTGCCGTTGACCGCCGCGCGCAAGGTTTGTGCTACCACGCTGGTGTTAAGCCCCAAGCTTGCCGCCTTAGCGCGGTCAATGGCCAGGTTAAACTCGGTGCCGTTTTGCTGCGTTGTTGCAGTAATGTTGGTGACATGCGGCATGCTGGCCAAAAGCTGCTTGCCTTTTTCGGCCGCAGTAATAAGCGCACCCAGGTCATCACCTTCAAACTGGATAGATATCGGCGCCCCCGACGGCGGACCGTTGGCGGCCTGCAACACCTGGATGTCGGCGCCCATAATGCCCGACAATTTGCTTTGCAGGTCTGCGGCAATTGCCGAGCTTGTTTTGCTGCGCTTCTCGGGCAGGTTTATGGTGATGTTGGCCTGGTTAGAGCCGTGCGCCGGGTCGCCGCCCGAAAGTGCGCTCGAGGCGCCCACAATAGTTTGGAAGGATGCAATGTCATGGTCGGCATACAAAACCTCCTCTACTTGGCGCACCGTAAGATCGGTCTGCTCGAGCACGGTCCCCTGCGGCTTTTGCAGGTTAAGGTAAATAAAATCCTCGTCACTGCCCGGAAAAAACTCGGCCGTGACAAGCCCAAGTATAGGGAGCGAAAACGCACCCACCATGCCCAAAAATAGCACCCACAAAAATATATTCTGATACCGGCGGTGCTCAAGCAGGGCGCGCAAGTGCTTGGTGTACCACACGGTCACTTTGTGCGTTATCTCCTCTTGCTTTTTCTCCATTGCGTTGGGCTCGCCCTTGGTAAACAAGACAGCAATAAGCGGCACGATGCCGAGTGCCACAAAAATTGAGGCAATAAGAACAAATATGAGCGTATACGGGATGCCCGCAATAAATTTGCCGATGATGCCGGTTAAGAAAAATAGCGGCGCAAACACGGCGACCGTAGCCATGGTGCCTGCAATAAGCGGCCACGCGTAGTCGTGCAAAGCCGCCTTGGCCGCCTGTATCGGCGTAGGAAATAGCCTAAGTCGCGCGTGTATAGCCTCGGTCACCACAATGCCCGAGTCGACCAAAATACCCACGGCCAAAATAAGCGCAAAGAGGCTTATAAAGTTGAGCGTGTTGCCCGTAAAGTACAGGCCGATAAACGCGATCAAAAACGACAACGGTATGGCCAACCCGGCGACCAAAGACTCGCGCCACCCTATGGTCAGCAGGAGCACAATAATAACGAACGCCACCGTAATAAGACCTGTCTCGGTAAGGTCGCCCAACTGTTTGCCCACCTGCACGCCCTGGTCGGTCGACGGCGGTACAAAGACCTCGAGGCCCGCAAGCTCGCCTGACTTTAGGCTATCAATTTCTTTCTCGACATTTTTGGCGGTTGCCTGGATGCCGGCCGTAGACTGCTTGTATATAAAAAGAGTGATGCCAGCCTGGCTCGGCTTGCCGCCAATGGACACGCGCGAGTACGTAGTAGCGGCAGCAAGGCCGTCCTGTATGTCGGCAATATCGCGCAAATAAACAGGCACACCGTTTTTGCTCGACACCGCAATGTCTTGCACTTGTGCCGGGTCGGTCAATCCGCCTTTAAAGTTGACGTTGTAGCTCACGCCGTCCATTTGGATGCGGCCGGCCGGCAGCGCCGCGTTGCTCGATGATATGGCAGCAATAACATCGGTGATGCGCAAGCCGTATTGCTCGAGCGCTTCTTTGCGCACAATGACGGTAACCTGGCGCGGCGGCACGCCGGCAAGCTGTACCTGGGATACGCCCGAGACATTTAAGAGCTCGTCCTCCAAGTTTTGCCCCAGTTTGGAAAATTCCTCCTGCGTCCTGTCGCCCGATATAGATATGGCGACTATCGGCTGGTCGCTAAAGTTTACTTTGGTGACCTGCGGGGCGTCGACGTCTGCGGGCAGGTTGGGGCGCGCACGCGACACCGCGTCGCGCAGGTCTTGTATAGACTGGTCGGTGTTTGCCTGCGCGGTAAATTGCACCGTGATAGCCGAGACCCCGTCGCCGGAGGACGAGGTAAGCGTGTCGATGTTAGCGACACCCGATATCTGCGCCTCGAGCTTGTTAGTAACCAACGACTCCATGTCCTCGGCCGAGGCACCCGGCAGGCTGGCGGTAACAACTGCAATAGCCAGGTCAATTTGTGGAGCGTTTTCTTTAGGGATGCGGACAACCGCGTACGCACCCGCAATTAAAAGCACCACGATAAGCACGTAGCTTAGCTGGCGCCTCTCTAAAAAAAAGTTCCAAAGCCAAAGCATACTGTTTTATTGTGCATCAACGACGACAGCCTGACCATCAGAGAGCCCGCGTGCATCAATTACAATCGCCATGTCGGCCGTTATGCCGCTGCTAACTGTTACTTGCCCGCCGACAACAGTGCCAAAGACAACCGCGTGCGCCACAAGGGTGCTCGACGCGACCGTAAATACGACAGGCCCTTGCGGGGTAATTTTGGCAGCCGCAATAGGTATAGTAAGCGCGTTTGTTGCGGACGACTTAGAGCTTTGCGCGCGATCGAGCACTACAGATACCGTGCTGCCGTCGCTGAGCGCTGCCCCTGCGCCAAGACCTACCTTAACCTGGACCTTGCCGGTTGTGGGGTCGAGCGCGGGTGCGATAAATACAATGGTGCCCTGGGTGCCGCCCTCGATGGTAGCTTTGCTGCCTACCTTAAGCGTCGCGGCATCGGCAGATGTTACATACGACTCTACTTGCAAAGCGCCCGGGTTGGATATAACCGCAACCAGCGTGCCCGGGGTAATAAAGTCGCCGCGGTTAACCGGCAGACTTACAATGGTGCCCGATATCGGTGCGCGGACATAGGTCTTTTCTAGGTTTGCCTGCGCCGCGCGCAATCCACCAAGCGCAATGGTTACAGAGGCGTCGGTGCTGCTGGTGGTAGTAACACTCGCCGATCGGTACGACTGTGTAGCCGATGCCAAGCTGGCTATAAGGCCGCTTATGCCCGAGCGCGCGCTCGAGAGCGCTGTTAGCTGAGCGCTGGTAGCCCCCGAGGTGCTGCGGTTAGCGGCAACGGCAAGCTGGGTTAGGAAGTCAGAAAATTCTTGCGAAAGTTCGCTCGCCGAAACAAGCAACTGTGCCGGGTCGGCAGAGTTGGCATTGGCCAAATTTTCGCGGTACACATCGAGCTTGTCGCCCAGCGCGTCGAACTGGAGCGAGAGTTTGCCGTACAAGTTGTCGTCCGGAGTCTCGAGCAAAAGTTGCGGGCCGTACGCGGTGCGGTTGCCAAAAAAGAGTCCTATCTCTGACTTAAGCATAGTGTCGAGCGTGTTAAACGCAGTGCGGTATGAGTTAATGGCAGAGGCGCGCGCGTCGCTAACTGACACAGCGCTTTGGCCGGCAAGCGCGGCGTCGTAAGAGCCCTGGGCTTGCAACACCGCGGCCTGCTGGCTGCTGTTTTCAAAACTTGCAATAACCGAGCCCGCCGCTACTTTGTCTCCCAGCGTATGAGGAAGAGACGTTATCTGCCCGCCCGCAAGCGCCGATATGCTTGCCTGGCTTACCGAGGTAACGCGGCCCACAACCGGCAAAGGCCCCCCCCGCCCCCCCCGGCTTGCAACCCACCCCCGC
>DASYIO010000095.1:0-1762 GCA_035997465.1 Minisyncoccota bacterium
TATAGTTTTGCGTATGCGTCTTTTTCGGCCTGGATAGTCGCCTGCTGCTGGGCTTGGCTTATCGGTGTCGCGACTGACGGGTCGGTAGCCATAATTGTTTTAGCGAGTAAGGTTATATTAGTCCCATTAGCACTCTCAACATCAATAAATCTCGATGCCGCCAGAGGTACAATCAGAGACTTGGTGGCAGGAACAAAGCTCCAAGAGAGCATATGTAAGCCGCCCATTGTATTAACTGAAACATCTGCAGAGGAGGAAGCAGTACCTATAATGTCCTGCATCCAAGTGTGAGTCTCTTTATCAAAATAGAATCGTTCCATTGTGGAGGAATTTATCCATCGGTCGAGATATGTTGTCGGCGCTTCGTTTATATCGGCAATTTTTCTGTTGGAAGGGTCGGTGAGGGTATAAAGCTGCGTAATTTGACCTCCGCCGGTTGAACCGTATCTGGATACAGTCCATTCGCTCGGATACCAGAACGAGAATCCGAACTCGGTGTCGGTGTATTTGCTCATTCCTGGAACAGCCATTGTTGCCGAGACAGAAACGGTGATCGGATTGCTCATGCCAATCAGGGTCTTGTTGGAAGGATCGTAAAACGCCACCTTATATTGACCATCCGACACACCGGTAATTGGCGCCGACCATGAATTGGTCGCCGTCGTAATAGAAATGTTTTCTTCTCTAACGGCTACAAAATTAGCCGGCAGATTAGAGTCTGTGCCAAAGACCGCAGAGTAATTTGTGCTGCCAGCGTAGCTTATCGGAATAAGTACAATCTGGAGGTTTAATGTATTGATAACCTTACCTGAGAGAGTAAAGGAGCCAGCAGAAAGAGAGCCGACCGGATTTAGGGTCGCACTTTCCTGAACAGTTGCTTTTGTATTTTGACTCGCTTGTGTCGCCGGGGGATTAGTAAGGGTTGTAGTCGCCTGCTGGTAAATAGGTGTCTTCTCCGGGGCCTTTTGTTGTGTTGCTACATACGCCCCACCGCCCAGCACCAACACTATGCCCATCATGATTAAAATCGGGAGCCAGGCGAATCCGCGTGATTGCTTCATGCCGAGACTATAGCATCCTTTTTTACCTTGGCTATTGGTCGTATCCCCCGCTAAACTCCCTGTCCAGCATGTCTCTATGTGTGGCACGGCTGTAGCGGTTCATCCCGGCGAGCATGCCGAGTGCTAAATACTCGGCTATAAGGTGGCTGCCGCCGTAGCTCATAAACGGTATTGTTGTGCCTGTAACCGGGAGTATCCCCATGTTGATGCCCACATGCAAAAAGAAGTGCGCGCAGAAGTAGCACAGCACCCCGAGCGCAAAGAGCGTTTCGAAATTGCTCGCGCCCCTGCCTGCCATGCTTAATATCCGCCAAAACAAAACGCCGTACAGCGCAAACACAATAACAATGCCGACAAACCCCCACTCCTCGGCAAATGCGGCAAAGATAAAGTCGGTCTGATATTCGGGCAAAAACCTCAGCTTGCTTTGCGTGCCGTAGCCTATCCCCTTGCCTATCCATTGGCCCGAGCCTACTGCAACGGTCGACTGGTAGGCGTTATACCCCGCACCGTGTATGTCGGCCAAGGGGTGCACAAACGTGAGTATGCGCTGCTTTTGGTAGTCATGGAGCCCACCAAACCACAGCACCGCAAACACCAAAAGCGCCCCGCCAAACACAAGCGCCAAGTGCTTGCGCGATATGCCCGAGACAAGCACCATGCCAAGCCATATGAGCCCCACAATAATGGCGCCGCCTAAG
>DASYIO010000096.1:0-12189 GCA_035997465.1 Minisyncoccota bacterium
ATAGCATGTAAACAAGGAACAGAGGAGCGAAAGGAAAAACTCCCAACCCAGCCGTGCCTGCCACATAGTCTGCATATTTTTCGACCCGACGGGCGGGATGCTTAGGGAAGTAGACCACTGCGAGTCTTTCGAGAATCCCGGAATTCGGGATGTCTCCCTTATCATTGCAGTCGATGGTGCCGATGCCCGCACTTTGCAAGTCTGACTTTAGGGACATTGAACTCTCCTATTACAGCCGCGCTAATCTAATCACTAAAACTCATTAGGTCATAAATTATTAACATAATGGGAGATAAAAAGTCTTCAAAACAAAGGGCAATGTAACGAGTAACCAAACTTAGTCAGAAAAGTTGACTTTTTTAAGTCAGGGCGTATAGTCGCACTATGGAGACAAACTCCGGACTTTTGCAGACCCTAGAGCATGCAGGCCTCACCGACAAAGAGGCGCGGGTGTACTTGGCCCTACTCTCGCTCGGGACGGCCACCGCATACCGCATCGCCGAGCATTGTTCGGTCAAAAAGCCGACCGTCTATATAACACTGGAGGATTTGCGCAAAAAGGGCTTAGTGCTTAAGGTGCCGCATGCCAAGAAAGCGCTATTCGCCCCGCGCGACATAGCCGAGTACTTGCATGAGCGCGAGTCAGAGCTTGAGTCGGTACGCCGTGCTGTGCCGCAACTGCATGCCCTAGGTGCCCAAGCGCAATCGAACGTATTTTTCTTTAGCGGCTTAGCTGGCATCAAACAAGCCGCAGAACATAAATATTCTCAAATGAAGGGCAAGACCTTCTACTCTTTTTATAGCGCCCTAACTGGCGCCGATACGCAACTACTTAGGTTTTACAATCATTGGAACAAGCAAGCACTAGAGGATGGTATTAAATTTGACGTCATCATGCCAAAAAGCGCAGGCGCGTCGTCCAACGACATTATTGGCTTGGCCGACGCAGATAAAAACGTGCGCATCCGCTATGTGTTGTACAAATATCCTCCAAAGCAGTCGCTAGAAGTTGGCGACGACTTTGTGCGCATTACCAACGAAGAGGAGGCGCATTCCACTATCATCGACGACAAGGCCACAGCAGACGCCATGCGTAGTATTTTTGAGATCGTATGGGCAAAGGACTTATAAATTTGCGCGGTAAGTACAAAAAGCGTAGTGTGTTTTAGGAGCAACCACGAACAGGGAGGGCGCGATGCTTAGGTTCATCATAGCAGTCGACGCTCTCCGGATTCCGGCAGCGCGATTGGGCAACTATCTTCTGCGAGAGCGCGGATATCCGTTGGGCGTCTTCGAGATTGTCTCGATTGAAAAGTACAATCGCACAACCAAAAAACCCGAGGCATCTACCAATGCAGAGATGCTGTCTATGTACGCGGTGGAGCGAGGGGCTGCCCGCGGCGGGGCAGATATCTACATCGGTATAGCCGCAGGCATGGATACAGTGATGTGCGGCATGGACCTGAATCCCGAAGTCCGCTACGAGATCGGAGTTGCCATTGACCGCCATGGCGTCCCCTACCCATCAGAGCTCTTAAATGGTGGGCAAATAGGCGAACAAGTAAGAAACGGGTCCGTCAGTGTGGGTGCGCGGGACCACTCCCGCGAACTTTTCTACAACGTGGCTCTCTGGATAGATGAACTGCTTGCGCCAGACCCGAGGTGAGAGGGCCGCCACTTCGGGCGGCCCTTAAGAATTTTATAAAACTCTTGCAAATTTTTTAGTGCGTGTATAATTCATAAAGATGTTCAGCGCACGGGGCCCCGCCACGGTGGTTGGGGCCTTTTGCGCGTTTATGGTGGCTCATGTATAGTCCTTGGCGAACGAACACGCGAAAGGAAAGCCCATGAGCTCCGAGATCGTGATCGGCCGCGGGGCCCACACGATTACCCCGCCCGGCGAATTGGTATTCGAGATAGCCGACAAGTTGCATGACTACAGGTTGGCAACGCCTCGTTATCTCAAGCTTGCAACGGCAAAAGAAATCGCCCTGCAGGCAAAGGAAGACCATCCCGATGCCGCCGCCTGGGTCGGCATCCAAGGAAACCTGGCGGCAAAGGCAGACCACGACCCGGTCGAGCACGCGTACATCTTGGTGAGGGGCTCGCAGGAGCCTCACGAAGTACCGCTGCGCAATATCGGGTTTCGACCGGCGGCACAATTGGCCGCAAAACTGTTCGAGGTCCTGCAACCCAAGAGCTAACCAGCAGCCGAGTACCACACATTGAGCGCCGCCCACCTGGGCGGCGCTCTGCTTTTGTCTATATTTCTCAACTTTTTTGATTTTTGTCTACCCACAATGGCTTTGTTGCGCCATTTTTTGAGGGGGGTATACTAGCGGCGCAGGGCAACATTCTAATTACCAGCCTTACTTAGCCATATTTAACGTATGAATAAGCAGGATATCGCAGAAAAGGTGCACGGCGTACTTGGTACGACCAAAGCCGACGCCGAGCGCGCAGTCGAGACAATGATCGACTGCGTTGTAGGCGAGCTCAAAAAGGGCGGCGAGGTCTCCATAGCCGGTCTTGGCATCTTTAAGACCAAGATGCGCGCCGCACGCCAGGCACGCAACCCGCGCACGGGTGCTACCGTCCAGGTCCCCGCTATGCGCGTGCCCAAGTTCCAGCCGGCAAAGGCGCTCAAAGAGGCAGTGAAGTAACTAGTTGTTTCATCTTCTCGAACGAAAAAGCCCCGATGACTCGGGGCCTTTTCGTTGGGAGATTTATTTTAGTTATTGACGTCAGCAAGCGGTACACGGACCTCAAAGCTGCCGGCGACATAGGCCGCCACCTGGTACGGCGGGATCTCTATTACCAGGTCGGTGCCGTCTAGATACCAGTTGCTAAAGTTTTCTTCTTTAGCGGCAAGCCCCTCGTCAAAGATAAGCCCGGTTGTGTCGCTTACCTCTGCACGTGTTTTGTACTGCGCCACCACATCTTTGCGCACCAGTGCGGCCAAATCGTCGAGCCAGTTGGGGTTGTCTTTAAGCATGTCTGCAAGTTTTACGTCGTTGCCCTGCGCGTCAAACACATGGGTAAAAAAGTACGAGTTGGGGTGCGCGCCGCCAGTGTCCTCGTACACTGTGTACCAATACGACTCGTAGCCTGGCGAGCTGTAGTGCTTGTACTCAAATCCAAGCGCATACTTGGTGCCAAGCTCTTTTAGGTGCGCAGTCTCTTGAGAGTCTATGCCGGCGATGCTCTCGCTCTTAAACGTGGCAATGCGGTCGGCGATGTCTTGCTCGATAACTAGGCGCGCTTTGGCCGAGGCATCGGCCGTAGGCAAGGCAATAGTGCCCGGCCACTGCGCCTTTATTTCGTAGGTGTCTGTGGACTCGTCAAAAACATAGTCGCCGTTGTCTTGCAGGGTACCTGCAAGCGCGTGCTGCTCGGCTGGCTTAACAATGCTGGTCGGTTTAGTAAACGACGTCAGTACTCCAAAAACAACAACCAAAACTATTAAAACTCCTACCGCCCACATAATCTGCTTGGTATTCATCCTCGCAGTATAGCAAATGGGCAAAAAGAAAACCGCCGACCTGGAAAGGCCGGCGGTTTGATCTATTTCTGCAGGAAAAACTCCTGCTTCTTCTCGGGGTACTCCGGATCGTTTGAGCGGTAAATCCGGAGTATCGATGCAATTTCCCGGTCGGGCGATTCGGGCCCAATGGTATCTGGAAACATCTTGCGCTTAGACAGCTTAATATATCCGTACGGGTGCTGGTCAATCTCAAGAACCATAGCCAGCTCGCCGTTGCGAAACTCGATGATCGCACCGAGGGCCGACTGTTCGCTCTTGAGTTTGGCGAGATCGTCGCGCATCTTGCCGACTTCCCTGCTGTACGCAGCATAGGCAAGTTTGCTCTCTTCAGCGCGCTCCTTAGCGCTCTGCGTGATCCCCACTAAGAGCATTGCGAAGCTAAAAACAACGGCCGCGATAAGAGCTATGCAAACGGCGGCGCGAACTTTCGACATGGTCTTCCCCTTCGGGTTTTGTAACGGTCCGGAATGAACTCGTTATTGGCAATAATTATAAGGCTAAGTCAATGTTTCTGCTCAAAAAACCGCCACTTACCTATAAAAAGGCTTATCTAGGGCTATATTTGCTATAGATGTTTAAAATAAGTGTCGCTTTTATTGTCACTTGATACAGTAAGCGCTAGTATAGCCCTATGGAAAACCCGGCTTTAGTCGAGACCTTGGCCGAAATGGGCCTCAATAAAAAATCTGCCGCCCTTTACTTGTCCCTTTTAGGCAAAAGCCGTATGGGTGTGGCCGAGCTTGCCCGCGAGTCGGGCATCAAGCGCGCCACCTGCTACGAGCATCTTGATGAGCTTTTGCAAAAAGATTTTGTCACCCGCACCCCTATTGGCAAGCGCACATACTACTCGGCAGTTGGCCCCGACAAAGTCTTGGCTGCGTTTAAAAAGAAAACCGCTAAATTAGAGGAGCGAGTAGACGAAATGCTCGCATTGCACGAACGAGCGACCAACAAGCCTAAGGTTATTTTTTATGAGGGCAAGCGCGAGATGCGCCGCATCTACGACGACTTGTTTAAGACCGTCGGCGACACATACTCTATATTTCCGGCCGAGGAGTTCTTTAAGAGCTTTAGCAGGCAGGAGTACGACGAGTTTGATAAAGAAAACAGCGCGCATGCCTTTAAAACCCGCGACTTGTTTATCGCCAACCCGAAACTCAATCGGGAGTTGCGCCAAATGCGCGAAAAGAACGGCTACGACAACAAAGCCGACAAGCGCCTGCCCGATTGGTTTAAGTCCAACGTAGACGTGCTCATATTCAGCGACAAGGTCGCGCTCATAAGCTTGCGCGACCTGTCGGCCATCGTGATAGAAAACCAGGACATCGCCGAGCTCTTTAAAAACATGCACCAGTTTATGTGGAAGGGGGTGTAGGTGGAGTCCCCCTCCGAAAAATGCTAGATTAGGGCGTAAGCAGAATATCGCGGGATTAGTTTAATGGTAGAACTGCAGTTTTCCAAACTGCTGGTGCCGGTCCGATTCCGGCATCCCGCACAGTTTATTTAACCGCCTTGGCGTATTCGTCCCACAGCTGGGCCAGCGCGCGCATGCCCACGACAAAGTTTTGGTCGCTTAGCCACTCGTTGGGGGCGTGGGCGTTTTCGCCCGGCAGGCCAAAACCCACCAACAGCACTGGAGCTTTAAGGATATTTTCGAAGTCAGACACCACAGGGATAGAGCCGCCCTCGCCGGTTATCACCGGCTCGCGGCCAAATGTGTTGGCCAAGGCTGCTTTGGCTGCGGTAAATATCGGGCCATTAAGTTCGGCTCGCCACGGGTGCCCGCCGCTAAATACCGACACTTCTACTTTGACGCCGGGCGGCGCAACCCTCGCGACATGCGCTTTAAACAACGACTCTATTTTGTGCGGATCTTGGCCCGGCACCAGGCGGCAACTGACTTTGGCCATAGCTTTGTTTGGCAAAACAGTTTTGGCGCCTTCGCCGGTGTAGCCGCTCAACAATCCGTTTACCTCGCATGTAGGCCTTGTCCATACGCGCTCAAGCGGCGTGTAGCCTTGCTCGCCACCTACCAAGGGCACGCCCAATTCGTCTTCGTACGCCTTGGCATCAAACGGCAATGCACGCATCTGCTCAATCACCTCTTTGGGCCACTCAAGCACATCGTCATAAAAGCCCTCTATTAAAACTTTACCTTTGTCGTCGTGGAAGCTTGCCAAAATTTTGCCAAGTGCAGTCGCGGGGTTAGCAACCGCGCCACCGTAACTGCCCGAGTGCAGGTCGGTGTTAGCGCCCACTACATCGATTTGGAAGTACGACAGCCCACGCAACGACGAAAGTATCGATGGTATGCCGGGTGCAAACATACCCGAGTCGGATATCACGACCGCGTCGCATTTAAGCTCGGCCTTATTGTCCTCGATAAACTTTGCCAAATTTTCGCTCCCGACCTCCTCTTCGCCTTCGGCCAACATAACAATATTTATCGGCAGAGTGCCGCGCACCTTTAAGTGCGCCTCAATAGCTTTGATGTGCATAAACAACTGGCCTTTGTCGTCGACCGAGCCGCGCGCAAATATCTTGCCGTCGCGCAGTGTCGGCTCAAACGCCGGCGTAGTCCAAAGTTCCAAAGGCTCCGCAGGCTGCACATCGTAGTGGCCGTACACCAACACCGTCGGCGCATCTGCGGCACCGCGCCACTCGCCCACCGCCGCCGGGTGGCCGCCCGTTTCGCGTACGCTTGCCACAAGCCCCGCCTGCTCCATTTGTACTTTGACCCACTCGGCCGCGCGGCGCGTATCGGCGTCGTACTTTTTTTCAGCGCTTACGCTCGGGATGCGCAAAAAGTCATACAACTCGTTGTGGATGCGCTCGTTCTCCTGCTCTAGATATTTCTCAATGTCGTTCATAAAGTTATTTTTAATACTAATACAAATTTAAACTAAAAGAAGAGAGGGTCCGCTCGGGTGCTTTGAGCACCCGAGCGTCCTCTTGCTCACTCCGCAAAGTACGGCGGGTTGATGTGCCGCATCTCCTCGTCGAACATCGCACTGCCGCGGCCTGCGCCGCCAATGCAGAGGTCGTCTGACCTCAGACGCAGCGCGAGCACGTTGGCCCGTGTCCGCGGGACGTCTACCCCGTCGGGGCCGGCAACTTTGCCGCTTGGTCTTTCTTCCGGCATCCCAGATTTCACCACATGTCTCCCTTGGTAGTTGGTTGCCTCTGCCTCATCACAAAGTACGTACTCGTCCTTAGAACCAAAACGCCCCCGACTTTTTAGGTCGAGGGGGTGTTTGCGCTTTGGTTTGTAGGTTAGTTTATTGGACTAACACACGCAATATCCCCCTCGTTATCCAACGAAGGTGCTTAAAGCAAGGATATTGCATACTGCTTTCCATACCCCAACCCTATCGCGCATACATTTTTGCGTCAAGTACAAAAAGAAGACCGCCACTTGTGGTGGCGGTCTCAATTTGGCTTGTCTTGCTTCTTATTTAACGCGGCATGTGTCTACCAAGACACGCTTATGGTCAGACGCAAAGTAGCCGGTATAGCTGTAGACCATCTCGGACTCGCACACGAGCACGTCGTTTCGCTTAAGGGCCCGAGCGACTTTCTCGTCGAGACAGTGCTCGATGCCATCGGGTCTTAATTTGCCGGGAGAGCACGGCCCGACGGTAATCTGACGCCTCTCACAGGCGAAAGTTGCCTGAGACGCGACCTCCGCCCAGACACCGCCGGGCGAGAGCGACTCTCTTACTTGCCTATCAACCATAGGGCAAGTTACTTTTCCGAGAGGTTCGTGGCGCCCCATGTAGATGTCATAGTTTCCCAGTAGCACAGCCTCAAGGAGAAATGCCATGAGCATTCCTATGCCTACCGTCACAGTCATAAGCGTCCCCATGAACACCCAGAAAACTTTTTCAAAAGTTTGGAGGCCCAGCCACAATTTCTTCCAGTTCCGGATCCGTGCAAACATCGTCTACTCCATCGAGTTACGAAGCGGGGTTGTCCCGGTTCTGCTGGGAGGATGTGTCATTTAACGACCGCTTTCAATAAAATCAGGCACCCGGGACTGTCTTTAAACTCTAAGTTTAAAAAAGCTTCTTGGTAAAATACTTCTGTACTCTTTTTTTAATCGCCAGCGCCTTAGCCGGGTTGTTTTCGACAATAAACTTGTAATGCCCCGGGGTAGCAAGTATGGTCGGGGCGTCAAAGTCGTCGTTAAGCATGGCATGCCGTATTGCCGGCAAGACTTTTGGGTCGAGGTGCGCCTCAAAAATAAAATCGCCCAAAATATTAAAGTACACAGACTCTTTTTGCTTAAGTGGGTTGACATTAAACATCCTTTCAAACACTTGTATGCCCGGGTGTGTAGATTTTTTCTTTTCTGCCGTGGTCGAGTGAGTCAGCACAACAAAATGTGCGTTCTTTTTAGCGATGTCGTCCCAAGCAACATCGGTGTCGGGTCGCAGTAGCTGAAACCAGTCATGCGGCACGATAGAGACAAGTGGCATGGCGTGGCGGCCGCTCTGGACTGTTACCAATACCGCATTGACCCAAAAGGTGTCAATGTCGCGCAAGGTCCTAAACGTGTACGTAAACTTTTGTTTGGGCTTAAGCGCACCGAAGTAGGTTTGATACACCGGTGTTTGATACGTTGTTGCGACTTGCGAAAGACGCCGGATTTCTTTTTGTATCCAAATTATCGAAAGACTAACCGTATCTTTGTGGATACTAATAACCTCGTCGCGGTTTAGTTGCCGTAGGGCTTTGTACACAGCCTGCGGCGTCACTGCCCTCTCACGCTCGAGCATCTGCAAAAGTTTTGCCTTTTCGACAGGGCCTTTCGATGCGATATTTATTACCCGCTGAGCCAGCGTCTCGTGCATGGCTCAATATTACTGCGCTTTCCATCGGGCAAAAATGCCGCAGGGTAAAACGCGATCTGAGTTAGACTCGGCTATTGCTAAGTCGCCATACTCGATTGCCCCACCAAATTTTTTAACCAGCGGGTCGAGGTTGTAGGCAAACGCCAACGGCGAGTAGCCGGCGGCGTAGCCGTTTATAAGTACGCCAAGCGGTTTGTCGCTCAACAATTGCGGCAACAACTCCATGAGCGGCAAAAAGTCCTCTTCTATCTTCCACAGCTCGCCGCCCGGGCCATGGCCAAACGCGGGCGGGTCGAGCAATATCAAATCATATTTGCTGCCGCGCTTTATCTCGCGCTTAAGGTATACAAGCACATCCTCGACTATCCAGCGTATAGGTTTGTCCTCGAGCCCGCTTAGTTTTGCATTTTCGCGCGCCCAGGAAACGGCTGTCTTGCTTGCGTCAACATGCGTCACCTCGGCACCGGCCTTTGCGGCCGCCAAACTTGCTCCTCCGGTGTAGCCAAACAAGTTGAGGACCTTAGGAGCAGATTGGTGAGCTTTGACCAAGCTCTCCAACCACCCCCAGTTGGACAGTTGCTCAGGAAAGAGGCCTGTGTGTTTAAACGATGTGGGCTTAATTAGAAACTGCAGGCCGCCAAACTCTATTTGCCACTCTTTAGGCAAATCTGTTGCATGCCACTCGCCTTCCCTACCCTTTCTTTCATACCTGCCGGCGGCCTTTTGCCATTCATCTGCCCTCAAGCGCTTTGGCCAAAGAGCCTGCGGGTCGGGCCTGCTTAGCACAAAGTCGCCATAGCGCTCGAGCTTTTCCTCGGCCCCGGAGTCCAAGAGCTCAAAGTCCTTTTGCGGCTTAGTGGTTAAAGTTATCCTTTCCATATCTTTGTCGGGGCGCCCAGAATCGGACTGGGTCATTCTGCTCCCAAAGCAGACGTACTACCGGTATACGACGCCCCGCTTGTTCTGCTCTCTCATCTCATCATGCAATATCCGATGGCAGTTTGAGCATACCACCTCACACTTTTTAACCTCTGCTCGAATTCGATCAATCCCAACCGCTCTCCTAAAATAACCGATACTAAAGTGTTTCACTTCATCGCCCCTATGATGAAAATCAAGCACCCGTGGGTCCTTTATACCGCATCTTTTGCATCCACGCTCTTGTTTTAGGTCACTCAGCCACTTGTGGTACCCGTTCGCAAGCTTTAGCTTTGTTTCTCGATAGCAGTCCCGACACTTGCGACGCCTAAAAACTTTGCCCGGGGTCGTGAGTGCGACACCAAACGCGTCCTCCGGGAAGTAACCTTTGCAATAACGACATTGCTTTACTTGCATGTAGGCTTAATTTTAATTGATTTGGGATTTAAAATAAAGCCCCAAACACTCTTCTGGTGTGGATATGTCCTTTAGATGTCTCTTACAAAATAACGTTTTCGAGGATTTCGACATGGGCCTTGCGTGTCGAAAAGTCTAAGTAAACACAGGCCACATCGACTTGCCACTCCATACTCTCGGGAACCTTATGGTCTAAGAGGTATGTCTGTATGGCCCTATGGAGCCGCATAAGCTTGGCTGGGTGGACATTGTCCTCGGGCCTATAGGTTACAGGTGTACCTGGCCTACCGACAGGCTGGCCCTCTATCCCACCCGTTGCACGTGTAACGGTCTTAACCTCGACAAAATATAGCCTGTTCGCCTTTTGAGCGATTACATCGATTTCGCCCCATTTGCGCAGATAATTACGCTCGATGACCGAAAACCCTTTATTTTGGAGGTATTTGCAGGCAACATCCTCGCCTGTATCACCTATTTGTCTTTTAGCCGTCTTTGCCATACATGTTCCACGTGAACCCTAATCCTTATGTTTCACGTGAAACTGAATCCATCGGTTTGCCTGAATATGGCATTAAGGACGTCCTTTTAATGCACATGTCCCCAAGTTTATCCACAGGTATCGACATTTTCGTTAGCTTATAAGGATTTATAAAGCCCAAAACCTGGCTGTCCTACAAAAGTCGTTTTGCTGTATGGTTTGCTAGTGCGCTCGGAGGGACTCGAACCCCCAACCCCTTGGTTCGAAGCCAAGTACTCTATCCGTTGAGCTACGAGCGCAGCACGACTTTATCTTAGCAGGAAAACCGTGCTATAGTCTTTTTCGTAAGCGGTTATGGTTTAGTGGTAGAACACGTCCTTGCCAAGGATGAGACGGGAGTTCGATTCTCCCTAACCGCACACGAAACCTTATGGAACTTAAACCCAGTCTGATACCCACAGAGGTTCGTCGGGTTACTGATGAGTTAGAGAGGGCAGGGTATGAGGCCTACATCGTGGGCGGATGCGTGCGCGACCTTTTAATTGGCCGCAAGCCCAAGGACTGGGACGTTACAACCAACGCAACCCCCGAGGATATCCAAAAACTGTTTGAGGAAACCTACTACACCAACGAATTTGGCACCGTAGGCCTCGTAAACGCCGCTGTAAGCGACGAAAGCTTAAAAATCGTAGAGGTGACTCCATACAGGCTCGAGGGCCGCTACAGCGACGCTAGGCGGCCAGACGAGGTAATTTTTAGTCAGCATATCGAGGATGACCTTAAGCGCCGCGACTTTACCATCAACGCATTGGCCTATAGCCCGTCTAAAGGACAACTTATTGATTTATTTGAGGGGATAAAGGACTTAGACGCCAGGGTGCTAAGAGCCGTAGGGGACCCAAACGAACGTTTTGAGGAGGACGCGCAGCGCCCGCTCAGGGCAGTGCGCCTTGCCGCCGAAATGGGGCTGGCTATAGAGGCAAAAACCGAGGAGGCGATGGCTAAATGGGCCGGGCAATTAGGCAAAATCTCTAAGGAGCGCATACAGATAGAGTTTGTAAGAATACTCAATACTGACAAGCCCAAAGACGCCTTAGAACTTGCCCAAAAACTTGGCCTTTTGCGCTTTATAGCCCCCGAGCTCGAGGAGGGGATAGGCATAGACCAAAACCAGGCCCATAAATACGATGTCTTTGAGCACAACCTGCGGGCCCTGCAGCATGCGGCCGACAAAAGCTGGCCTTTTAGCGTGCGTATTGCCGCCTTGTATCACGATGTAGGTAAGCCCCGCACACGTCGCCGCGACGAGGCAAAAGGGGATTGGACCTTCCATGGCCACGACGTCGTTGGTGCCAGGATGACCAAAAAAGCCTTAGAGGGCCTCAAATTTCCACGCGAGACGATAGAGCAAACTGTCAATTTGGTGCGCTGGCATATGTTTTTTAGCGATCCGGACAAAATAACCCTGTCGGCCGTACGCAGGATAATCCGCAATGTCGGGCCTGAGCATATCGAGGAGCTTATAAACCTGCGCATATGCGACCGTATAGGCACCGGCCGCCCCAAAGAGCAGCCGTTTAGGCTGCGCAAGTACCAGGCGATGATAGACGAGGCTCTACGCGACCCCATAAGCGTCGGCATGCTCAAAATAGATGGCAAAAGGCTGATGGACGTTACACGCGAAACACCAGGGCCCAAGATTGGATGGACTTTGCATGCGCTTTTAGAGGAGGTGTTGGACGACCCGGCCAAAAACACCGAAGAATATTTAGAAAATAGGGCAGGGGAGCTATTAAAGTTGCCCGCCGACGAGCTGCGTCGCCTAGGAGAGGCTGGTAAGGACAAAAAGACCGAGGCCGACGAGGCCGAGCTAAAGGACATACGCAAAAAACACTTTGTAGACTAGGATTTGTCCTTTAAAATAGTTATCCCCAGTTGTTGTCCTTTACAATGTCCTTGAAAGACTTAGTATTACTTCA
>DASYIO010000097.1:0-4561 GCA_035997465.1 Minisyncoccota bacterium
GCGATATTACCGTGTAGTAGGTGTTCTTTTTGCGCGCGGGGCCGCCCCAGCCGTCCATCTGCATTACTACCTGCACCTCTGGCGTGGGTTTTATTTTTTTGTAATTAGCGACCATGTCCTCGGTAAAGCGGTGTATGACCAATATCTTGGGTGGCAAATTATTTTCGCGCACTAGGTTAGACAGGTACTCGATGACCCAGTTGATATCATCGGCATCCAACGAGCCTATAACACGCCCGGGCGGCGTGCCGTTGTGCATCGCAAACTCCGGGTCAAGAGCCAAGTGCACTGTCGGCATTTTTAAATACGAATCAATGAGCGGCACCTCGGCCTGTACCGTGCTTAAGCCCGGCTGTATGTCGAGTATCACGATGCCGTTTACATCTTTGGCGTACGACAGTGCCTGGTCAATTTGCGTATCGGGCATGCGCAAGCGATATTTGCCGTCTTTGCCCGGGCTGCCTTGCGCGGTGACATCAATGTACTCGATAGCCGGAATAACCGGTGTTGTCGGGTCGGCGGCCTCCCAACCTGCTACCTCGGACTTTAATTTGGCGAGCACGGTGCCGCGGTCATACTCGCCCAACACACCCATGCCCTTGGAATAAAAATTGCCGTAGTACGCAACCACGCGCTTAAACGGCAATATAGCGCCCGCGTTGGGCTCGGCCGCGCGCCACACCGGCCACAAAGGCCTGGCGAGCGTAGTCGTTGTTGCATGACCCTGGGCGTCGAGCGGCGTTGTTGTGCCTTGCAAAAAAGCCGCGTAGTAGGGCGAGGATGTCGCAACCTGTGCCAGGGCCAAAAGCCGCCTGCGATAATCTGCCACATCAAGGACGGGCTTAGGCAGCTCTTTTGGCTGGGTTATTTTGGCAAGGATCGAGCTTGTTGCGCTCGGCACACCATAAGAGACCGAGGTGAGCGTCGGCAGTACAAAATAGACAGCCGCGACAGCGACCATAACACCCAGCACTATGGCACACAGATGCCAAAAATAGCGACGCCAAAGCGCCGGCTTAGTTGAGCGAGCCGAGGCCATGATCGTGGCGATTCTGAGAATTTTGATGAGCCTCGTTTTCGACAAAGTGACCGTCGCCTTGGCCCTGGCTACGTGCTAAGGCCTCGCCGCGCAAAAGGAACCCCACTCCGGCAATGCCGAGCCCCGCAATAACAAAAATAGCGGTCTTCCACGAGCCCGGGACACCAAGAAAAGGCGTAATGACAACAAGGACTCCCAGCGCAATAACGGTCATCTCTTTGGACATATAAACCCAGTATACCGCACTCGCACTGACTATAAAAAGAAAGTACCGTCGGCAAGGGCCGGCGGTGCTGAAGTTCGTAGCTCGCCCGAAACGCTTAGGCAAGCCGCATGGTCTGGTTGTGGCTGCCGGTAACCTCGAAGAGCTGTTTGGCAGCTTTCTTGTACAGGCCGCCTTCGTCCTTGGAGTCGGACCTTTTGGCGTAAGCCTGCTTGTATTCAGCGATCTTGCGGAGAATGCGGCCCGTTTGTCGCGCCACATGCTCGTTGTCTATCGAGATGTAAGTCGGAGGAGAGGCGACCGACCCTCCAAGCTTGCTCATGAGCTCGCCGGCGATAAGGACCGCCCTATTGTAGTGCTCGGTCTGGGCGTCTTCGTTGTTGTTCCTCAGCGCAAGAAACAATGCATCGCAGCTAAGCAACCCCGCGGTATGGAGCCGCACGCCGCAAGCCTGACTGACGAGGTACAGGCCCATCTTGACGCACTTGTCGGCAAACTCCCCGTCCTGCCAGAAGACTTTCGAGGTCTTGAGCAGGATGTCGGCGAGTGTCTGGAGACGGTCGGCAAGCCCTCGCGGAGAGACATGATCTCTCGCCGCAAAGTCCTCGTGGCGCACAAACAGCTGGAGCACGCCGTCGAGGTAGCTCAGCTGAAAGAAGGCAACCAGAGCATAGCGCCGTGCCAGCCAGACACATCGCAGGAAGCGCCACAGCCAAAGCAGAGCCATCGGACTGCGCGAGCCCTTAAACCTGGCGAGCGCTGTGTTGGCGTAGGTATAGAAGTCGCTCGCGACTCCGACTGCAGACCCGCCCAGGTCGTTGCGCCCGTCTGCCACACGGGCGCGTACGAGCGCAATGGCGTACAGGCGATCTGCCCACGGATTTTTCGTCTTCCAGTTTGCATCGGCCATTGGATCCCCTTTCGGCCGTTAGAGTTGATGTTCTTAGCGAATTTTACTATACCACAACTACTCTGCTTCGACAATGACCACAAACTCGCCCCGTTGTTTGTTAGTATCCTTTTGCAAAATATCCAGCAGCTCTTGCGGAGTACCTATAAGATGGTCCTCAAACATTTTTGTCAGCTCGCGAAAAAGGCCCACTCGCCTGTCGGGTGCAACATTAGTTAGGGACCCTAAGCATTTTAATATCCGGTGCGGCGACTCCAAAAATATGCTGGCCCTGTCACTCGCGCCAATTTCTTTAAACAAGGTTTCGCGGCCCTTTTTTTGCGGCAAAAAGCCATAAAACGTAAACGACGGTACACGCAGGCCCGCAACCGCAAGCGCCGCGGTTAAGGACGACGCGCCCGGTATTGTCTCGACTTTTACATCGGACAATTGCTCGCGCACAACAGACACAAGCTCAAGCCCCGGGTCGCTTACCCCCGGCGTGCCCGCGTCGGAGACCAGTGCGACGTTCTTACCATCCTCTAGGAGTTTTAAAATCTTGTCGAAACCTTTTGCACCCGAGTTGGCATGAAATGAAACAGTCGGCACGTGTATGTCGTAGTGGCTGAGTAACTTCTTTGTTACGCGCGTATCCTCGCACGCCACGACGTCTGACTCTTTAAGTATGCGCAGAGCGCGCAAGGTTATATCCTCGAGGTTGCCGATGGGTGTAGCGACAATAGATAGTTTGCCTGTGGTGAGTTTATCGAATCCAGCGGACATGTGCCCTACCCTAGCACATTTTGACTAAAGATAAAAAAGTTGTAACCTATATTTAACGAACCCTGTCCTTTCCCCTCTCACCTGCGAGGCTGCCATGGCTGGAGACTCTCCGCTATCGACCGGGATACCAAAAGCAGATCGGGTCATTATTAGCGAGTGGCCCATCAGCCAGCACACTATTTGTGTGCAGTGCGAGGCCTTTGCCCGCGTCAGCGATAGGCCTCACCCGCATACCCAATGGGCTTGCCTTGGATGTGGCGTCATCACCTACTCGATGACGCCCAGGTTCCGCCGCTGGTACGCAAAAGCGGCCTGATCCCGCCCCCGAAACGAAAAGCCGACGCTCTGCGCCGGCTTTGGTTTTATACAGCCACCACTTCAATATTGTTTGCCGCATCGGGGAACATTTGGGCAACCAAGTCGCGAAACGGCTTTGAGTCTTTGCTTATTAAAAATTGTGTTTTAGCGTCGCGGACCTCGGCCGGCCAAAACTGCTTTTGTGCCCGCTCGGCCACAGCAACCGCCGGATCGAATATAACTACATGCTCGGGCACGATACTTTTAAACGCACTAAGCGCCAATGGGTAGTGCGTGCAGGCCAAAATAAGTACGTCGTACTTGCCCCAGTCAAAGCCCTTAAACGCCTGGGCGATTACGGCTTTCTGCTTCTCCTGGCTTTCGCCAAACTCAATAGCAGCCGCCAACTCCGGTATGGCAACAGCCTCGACATCGTGACCTATCATATGAAAGGCGTTCTGGTAGATCCCGGCGTCTACCGTTGCGGGCGTTGCGCATAATAAAATCCGCTCGGGCGTACTTTTAAAATATGACACCGTGGGCCCGACCATCTCGATGATGTTGCCCGGCTCCATGCCAAACGCGTCGTACATCGACAGCGCAATAGAGGCCGACGCGCTGTTGCAGGCACTGATTAACCTCTCGGCCCCGCGCTCGCGCAAAAGCGACAAACCTTGCGAGACAAACCCTGCCAACTCTTTTTGCGAGCGACTGCCGTAGGGCGCGTGCGCAATATCGCCAAAGTAGACAACATCGCAAGTGGGCAAAACCTCGCGCACAGCCTTGAGTACCGTAAGTCCGCCCGACCCGGAGTCAAAAATACCGATCATCCCTTTAAAGCTGCATCGCCTGCTTTGTAGACATCGCCGGCGCCCATGGTAAACGCGACTGTGTCGGCGCCTAGTGTTTTTAAAATCGTGGTCGTTTCGTCCATGCCGCTTACTGCTTTGGCATGACCGCCTTGCGCATTAGTAGCCTCGGCCAACTTTTCGTGCGACACAGACGGGTCGGGCTCCTCGCGCGCAGCAAACACGGGCAAAATGTAGGCCGTGTCGGCCGTGGCAAGCGCTGTAGCAAACTCGGCAAACAAGTCACGTGTGCGGCTGTATGTATGCGGATGAAAGAAGACCGCTATTTTTTTGCCGGGCCACTTTTCTTTAGCCGCAGTTATTGTCCGTGCAATCGCCGTTGGGTGGTGCGCGTAGTCGTCGTACAGTGTGGCGCCTGCGGGTAGCGTACCCTTATGTTCAAACCGGCGCCAAGTGCCCTTAAATTCGCTTAAAGATTTGTCCCAAATTACGTCGGCAATATCGGGGGCAATGGCTTTGGC
>DASYIO010000098.1:0-12536 GCA_035997465.1 Minisyncoccota bacterium
GTTATCTTGGCTAACTCCTTTTCGATCTCGAACCCATCGTCCTCAGTCTCAAGGTTCTCGTCCCAAATGCTTGCCAGGTCGCTCTCGTCAAAGCCGATATCGAGCAGGAGGCCGATATCGAATGACTTGAGCTTGGAGAAGTCCCAGTCGCCCCCGACCGCGTTTGAGGTAATGAGGTAGCGTTCGAACTCGTCGTGAGTGAGCTTGCGGTTGGGCACGCGCACCTCGATTTGCTCCTTGCCGCGACCCAGGAGCTGCAGCGCCTTTATTCTTTGGTGACCCGCAATTATCTTGTCGTCGGCGTCTATCGCCGGGAGCTCGACGAGGTTGAACTTTTTGAGGCTCTTTTTAAGGTCCTCTAGCTGCTTATCATTAATGTGGCGTGGGTTGGCTTCGTAGGGCAGCAGGTCGTTGACTCTGCGCTTTTCGGTGTGCCAAACAAGTGCGTTGCGTGTAGACATATGCGTCCCACTGTATGAAAAAAGCGCAGCACTTGTGCCTCGCTTAATGGAGTCGCTTAGCCGTACCGCCTATATTTCTCCAAGCCGTTTGCGCGTTTTGGTGATTATAGAGCGTATGTGGTTGAACTCTACATCCGGCCACTTACTGCCGATTGCACGATATATGAGCCGGTCCAGCGATTGGCCGTTGGCGCTTCGAGGCCCGGCCTCCTTTTTGAGCTTTTGGTACTCTCGGTATATCTCGAGGTCGCGGTCAAAAGTCTCCCAAGGCTTATTTTTGCCGATGGGATTTTTAAAAAATAACTTTTGGTTTTCGGCGATCCAGCCCCAGTGGCTCAGAAAATCCTCGCGGGTCGTGTGCGCGTGGATTTTTATCAAAAACTCCACTTCGCCTTTGGGGTCCCTGCGCCAACTGATGTCGAAGGGGGCCGTGCGGTACTCCTCCCGCCCGAAGAAGAAATACAGCTCAAGAAATTCGCGGAACCCGGCATTCTTATCGTCGATCTCGTAGTGACGCAAGATTTCAGTAAACACCTGCCCGTACATCGGCGGCAGGAAGTTCTCGCGAAACTCCTCAAGCGCGTAGTATTCCTCGGCGGACATCATCTCTTTGCTGCCGGTGATGCGGTTCTTTTCGGCGATGAACTCGGGGCTACGCTCCATCTCGGCGTACCGCTCCCATAGGCGATCGTTCCAAGCCATATACTCGGCGCTCTTTTTAAAGGGGCGAGGAGGAAGAGGACAGCCTACGTCCCTAAAGCGCTTACGGAGCCACGCCTCTTTCTCCTTGAACCAGGGGTCTTTGAGCATGGCTGCCGCCTTGTAGTAGTTTTGGTCATAAACGACCTTGAGGACGGCCTTTTTGCGCTTTTTTGCTGCCATTTGTGTATTTTACCACCAATAAATGGCAAAAAATCGGCCTTTTTATGCCCCCACGTAGCTTTATGCTCCCACTAGGAGTAAAATATTGCCAACATGGCACCTCGTCTAAATATACCGGACCACATCAAGCTCAGACTTTGGGTGCGTTCAGGAGGGCGTTGCGAGTTACCAGGCTGTAATAAAGAGGTATGGCGCGACGGTCTTACGCTCGCAAAAGACAACTTCGCCCACGTGGCGCACATCGTAGCCGCAAGCCCTGATGGTCCCCGGGGCGACGAGGAGTTGTCTCCCGAGCAACAGGCCGACTACGACAATCTCATGCTCCTATGCCTGGACCACCACCGCCTTATAGATGGGCACAACGCCGATACCTACACCGCCGAACAGCTGCGCGAGTACAAACAAAAGCACGAGGAGCGCATACAGCGCCAAACGGCGGTTGGCCCCGAGTACGCGACTACGGTAGTCAGGTTCGAGTCTCCCATAGGGGACTTGCGCGTTGCCGTTAGACGCGCCGATGCCTATCAAGCTCTCTATCCGTATTTCCCCGCAGACGACAAGGGAGTGTTTTTTGACTACCGTACAAAGCCAGGCCGGGGCGATGAAGCTTTTTGGGCGGCCTTTGCCGCAGAAGTAAGCGACGAAGTGCGCCGCTCGTTTATCAAGGGCAACGACGAGCAACGGTACGACCATCTCTCTATCTTTGCGCTCGCGCCCATACCTATACTCGTACACCTGGGCAACCAGCTTGGTAATGTTGTGGCGGCAGAACTCTACCAAAAGCATCGCGACACTAATGACTGGAAGTGGAAGGCCGAGCCCGAGAGCGACCCGTTCAAGTACCAACTCAATAAAAGTGAGGGTACGGACAAGAAAAACGTAGCGCTCGTACTCTCCTTGAGCGGCAAAATCGCGCCTGAGGCGTATCAGACTATCGCGGCGAGTATGTCGGTATACGAGATAGAGGTGGAGAGTGCAAATCCCGGCTTCTTGCAGCATAGGTCCCGACTGGAGAAGTTCAGGGTGACGTACCGGCAGGTTATGAGCGAGATTGGGGCGAAGTACGGCGGCGATTGCACGGTGCATTTGTTCCCGGCGATACCGACTCCCATCGCGGTGCTGTGTGGCAAGGAGCTGCTCCCTAAATCTGACCCGACGGTGCGCGTGTACGACAACGACAAGGCGAAGGGTGGGTTTGTTCCGACGTTAACCATTAACTAATTAATACAATGACACCACAAAAGTATCTTGAGGAGTTGCTTGCATCGCAGGACCTTAGCCCCCGTCAGGTGCTTGACCTTGAGTCGCATAAGGACGAGGTCACCAAATTTCTGCAGGCACAGTTCGGCTCCGCGCCTAAAATTAAATACGCAGGCTCGTGGGTGAAGGGCACCATGATCAGCGATCGCTACGACCTCGACATCGTCTGCTATTTTCTGCATACCGATTCCCGCTCGCTCAAAGAGATCCGCGAGGATGTGGCAAAGCGTTTGTCGGCAAAATATCTTACCCGGCAAAAATCCTCGGCAGAGCGCATACTCGACCTCAAGGGCGTGGCCGCGCCGGGCGACTTCCATATAGATGTAGTGCCCGGCCGCTTCATCGAAGGTAGCGACGACGTGTTTCTACACGTCCAGTACGGCGACAAGGAGCGTATGCTGACTAACCTCAAAACGCACATCGACCATATCGTTGGTAGCGGATGCGTGCCGCTCATCCGGCTGACCAAGCTTTGGGCGCACCGCAACCGTGTGGAGATCAAAACTTTTGTGCTTGAGCTGTTCGTCATCGATGCGCTTACCGGCTCACGCAACAAGGGCAACTTAAAGGAGGGATTTTTGGAGGTATTGAAGGCCTTCCGGGACGACTTCGCTACCACGCAACTCATAGACCCCGCTAACACCAACAACATAGTGTCGCAGCTGATGGAGCCAGCAGAGAAATCTGCGATCGCGCAGGCGGCAGATAAGACTCTCGACGGCATCGACGGTTCCGATAGCTTAGCAGATTGGCAGGCCGCGTTCCTTGAGACCGGCACTGTGACCACTAAATCGTCCGGCGGTTCCGGCGTAGCATCTGCAGCTGCTGGCGCGGTAGCGTCCGGTACCTCCTTTACTCCGACGCGCCAATGGGGCGGTAGCCATGATAACGGAAACTGAAGTAGCATGGCTCCAGACTCGCTATCCGAATCTCACCGTTAACGCTGCTCGCACAGAGATAAGCGGCGAGCTGGTATTTGCCGCCGCTTACGACAAAGCGACGGATACTTTTACGCCGCTCACTCAGCCTGGGCAAACTGCGCCAGGTATCGTATTGCGAGGGTCATACGAGATATCTATCAAGAAAGGAAGGAACGACAAAACCTTGCCTACACTCCAGGTGCTCGGCAACAAGATCACTCCCATTCTTGACCGTCACTTCTACGACACTGGCCATGCATGCCTATGTGGGCCCGTGGAAGAAATTAACCACATGAGCGCCGGTATTTCTTTTCCACGCTACTTAGAGGTGTTGGTCTATCCTTTTTTGTACGCACAGCGCCATTACGACACGCACGAGGAGTGGCCGTGGAAAGATTACCCGCACGGTTCTGCAGGTGCACTCGAGTCATTTTATCGCGCCGGGAGTACCCAAGAGCATGCCGAGGTATGCATACGAAAAATTCAGCTAAATGTACCGGGGTGGCCCCGTATGGAGAAATTGCTCTCCGGCCAAGAGCATGTAAACGGCGCGACTAATTGCGTATGTGGCCCGCGCCACAAGATGAGAGAGCATCCTGCGGTTTGGTATGGCTTGCTCAAACTGCGCCAAGCTATCGCGGGCTACGACCTGTCTATACAAAAGACAGCGCAGCAACAAGACGAGTCAGTCAAAAAGTGACACAAGGATGTTCCACTCCTGTGTCACTTTTGTCACTTTTTACCCTGGTACGGTACAGCCCCGCCCATTCGCTCCTAAAAATCCCTCGGAAGTCCCTCAAAGGCGTTGCGGCTGACCTATACCGGCCCCCATCGACTTCGTGTACTATATAGAGGTCAAAGAACCTTTGTGGGGCCTACCGGGTAGGGTACGGTACCGCCAAGGGCAACACGGTTTAAATTACGCCAAACTCCTCAAACACGCGGCGATACTGGTCTATCGCAACGCGCGTATCACGCTCGCTAAGCTCGAACATCTCTCCGCCGTGCGCCACCTGGTTGCGCACCATGTGCGCGTCCCACGCAAGCCGCAATGTCGTCACCTGCAGAGGATTGGTGAGTTTTAATTGCTCGCCCACCGAAGATCCTTCGTATCCGGCCTGCGCCAATGTGGCCGAGAGCATAACATCGGCCTCGAGTATCGCGCGACGCCAATCGCTTTGCGAGCCCGAGCTTGCAAGCTCCATAATGCGCCGCCAGCGCTCGGATTGCGGCGGAGGTGCAGCCGCTTCGACTTCGTGCACCTGGTGCTCTTCTTTGCCATGAAACCCCTCATGCTCGACCATGGTCAAGCGTATTTGGGTATAGACAATAAGCAAGACAAAAAGCAGTGTTATGACCGTGCCCCAAATGGCAATCTCTGTGATCACAAAATGCACCCACGAGGGCAGCGAGCCCAAGAGCGTGCCCGGATGAAAACTGCCAAAAAGGTCGTAGACCCTCAGCAAAAAATACTCGAGATTAAAAAAATTAAATCCCCCGTCCACCCTGTTATTGTATCTCCTTTCCTAAGGCAAAGAGCCCTGACTCGTCCCCATGTGCCGCGGTAAGCTGGAAGCCTACCGGCAAATCGGTACCGTCTCTTGTAACCGTACCCATGGGCACGGACAGAGCCGGGTTGCCGGTCATGTTTGCCGATACGGTAAAAATGTCGAGCAGATACATAGACAACGGGTCTGCCTTCTCGCCAAGCCGGGGGGCCGGAGAAGGGGCCGTCGGCGTTGCAATAGCGTCAACCTGTAAGAGAACCGCTTCGTACTCGCGCCTAAGGTGCTCACGCGCGGCGGTAGCCTTGCCGTAATAAGCGTCATAGTAGCCCGACGAGAGCACATACGTCCCGAGCATGATACGGCGACGCGCCTCAGGCCCAAAGCCTGCGCCGCGAGTTGTCGCATAATCGTCAAAGAGCGACCCGCCTTTGAGCGACAGCCCGTATCGGACTCCGTCAAACCGCGCGAGGTCGGTCGATATTTCTGCGGGCGTGATAACGTAATACGCCGCCAGCGCCAGAGCCGCGGACGCAATATCAATGTCTACAACCTCATACCCCAAAGCCCGCATAGTGCTGAGCTTTTGCTCAAACGCCTGGAGCACATCGGGGTCTACTCCCTTAGACAAAAGAGCGCGCGGTACTCCTATTTTTTTCTTAGCCCCGCGCCGCGGATAAAATCCCTCGTCAAAAGACTGGCTGTCGAGCGGGTCGCTGCCCCGTATAGTGTCAAAAATTATTTGCGCATCCTCGGCCACGCGAGCCAGCACGCCGCACTGGTTAAGCGACGCCGCCATCGCTATTATGCCCGAGCGTGATATCCCGCCGTAGGTCGGCTTCATTCCTACAATCCCGCAGAAGCTCGCCGGCTCGCGCACCGACCCACCCGTGTCGGTACCCAAGGCACCCAGCGCCATACCCGCAGCCACGGCGGCTGCCGAGCCGCCGGATGAGCCGCCCGGGACACGCGTCACATCATGTGGGTTTTTTGTGGGACCAAATGCGGAGTTTTCGGTCGAGCTCCCGTGGGCAAACTCGTCCATGTTCGTGCGGCCCATAAATACCGCACCAGCCTCTTTAAGTTTTTTTATTACTGTCGCGTCGTACGTTGCTACATAGTGCTCGAGTATTTTTGACGCCGCTGAGGCGATGCGGCCCTCTATTAAAATATTGTCCTTTATCGCAAGCGGGATGCCCAAGAGCGGATGGCTCTCTCCTGCTTTGCGTCGCGCATCGGCCGCCTCGGCTTGCGCAATTACATCCTCAAATACTTCTAAATACGCGTTGAGCTCCTTGTTTCTTTCTTCGGTGTTCTCCAGGCATGCACGTGCCAAGTCGACCGCAGTAATGTCCCCTGCGGCAAGCTTTTTGCCCGCCTCGACGATAGTTAGGTACCCTAAGTTATTCATCTTTTTGGATTATCTTGCGCACGACATTGTAGCCCTTTTCAGATGCAGGGAAAGCCGCAACAAGAGCCGCCTCTTTGTCGGACAAAGTGTCTCCTGCCGGGCGCGGCGTGTCGGCGCGCATAACGTTATGCAAAACCCCTGCGTCTTCTTTTTTCTCGGGCATGGGTACAGCCGAAACCTGCCCGACATAGTCCAAAATACTGGACATGTCCTTTTGCAGGCTCTCCTCCTCGGCTGTGGTCAATTTAAGCCGCGCCAATTGCGCCAAGTTGCGTATGTCGTCTAAACCAATCATGTGCCCAATAGTAGCCTATTTTACGAGCTTTAAAAACTCCTGCTCGGAGAGCACAGCCACACCCAGCTCGCGGGCCTTATCGAGCTTAGTGCCAGCTTCGTCGCCCGCAACTACATAGGTTGTTTTTTTGGATACGCTTGAGGAGACGTCGCCACCAAGCTTTCGTATCTTTTCTTTAGCCTCGTCGCGGCTCATCGACTCCATGCCGCCGGTTAGTACAAATGTCTTGCCGGCAAGCGGCAGCTTTTGGGCGCCGGATACTTTTTCAGACTCTATGTGTACATGCTTTTTGAGCGCAGCGACCAGGCGCTTGTTGCTCTTGTCCTTAAACCAATCATAAATAGCCTTAGCCACGATCGGGCCGATGCCGTTTATCTCGGAAAGTTTTTCCTCGCTTGCCTGTGCAATATCATCTATCGTTTTAAAATGTTGCGCCAAAAGAATGGCCGTCTCCTCCCCTACCTGCGAGATAGACAGGCCTGTCATAAGCTTCGAGAGCGGCACGCCCTTGGACACTTTTTTAATAGACTCTACCAACTTTTTGGCGCTTACTTCGGCAAACCCCTCGAGCGTCAAGAGGTCGCCCTCTTTAAGCGTAAAGAAGTCGTCCGCATGCTCTACAAGGCCTTTCTCCAAAAGCGCATCAACGGTCGAGGGGCCCAGGCCCTCGATGTTTAGGGCGCCGCGGCTTGCAAAGTATCTGAGCTTGCGCCGCAGTACAGAAAAAGAGTTTTTAGCAACACAGCGCCAGGCCGCCTGCCCGGGGATGCGCTCAATAGCTCCGTCCTCGCCGCACTCGGCAACCGAGCTGGGCCATCGGTAGGGCTTTGTGCCTTTAGGGCGCAGCTCTGTCAGCACTTGCACAATGTCGGGGATAACATCGCCTGCTTTTTGCAAAATGACCGTGTCGCCCATGCGTACATCAAGCCTGCGTATCTCGTCCTCATTGTGCAAAGTTGCACGGCTTACGGTCGTGCCCGCGACAAGCACCGGGCGCAAATGAGCAACAGGCGTTAATACCCCTGTGCGTCCTACCTGCAGATGAATGCCCTCGACAATGGTCGTCACCTGCTCGGCCGGAAATTTAAAAGCAATGGCAAACCGCGGCGCCTTGCCGGTAAACCCGAGCCGCTCTTGCAAGCGCCGCTCGTTGACCTTAACGACAATGCCGTCTATCCAGTACCCTTGCGATTTGTTTTTATCTTTCCACTCCTGCCAATAAGCCACGACATCCTCGATAGTATCCGTGCGTTTGTAGTGTTTATTTACTTTAAACCCGAGGCCTTTTAAATACTCGAGCTCTTCGTATTGCGTCGCGGGCAGTTCCTCGGAGGTCTGTGCCACATCGTATATAAATGAGTCCAATTTGCGCGAGGCGGCAATTTTGGGGTCGAGCTGGCGCACGGCGCCGGCGGCCGCATTGCGAGGGTTTGCATACAGCGGCAGCCCTTTGTCTTTTTGTATGACATTAAGAGCGTCGAGCGTCTTTTCGCTCATCCATACCTCGCCCTCGACAATAATGTCCACAGGCCGGTTAAGTACAAGCGGTATCGACTCTATGGTCCGTACGTTGTGCACTACGTCCTCGCCCACCAACCCGTCGCCGCGCGTGGCCGCAGTTTTTAGAGCACCTCTCTCGTACTCTAAAATAATCTTAAGCCCGTCTATCTTGAGCTCGCATACATAGCTAAGATTGGGCGCATCCTGCAGCCCCCTTTTTACCCGTGCGTCGAAAGCCCTCATGTCCTCCGGACTAAACGCGTCGTTAAACGACCATTGCGCTATTTTGTGCTTAACTTTTTTAAACTGCGGCAATGGGGCCCCGCCTACCCGCAGCGACGGACTGTCGGCGCTTACAAGCTCGGGGTATCGTGCCTCTAAGTCGGCAAGCTCTTTTTTAAGGGTGTCCTCGGCCTCTATGGAGATCTCTTCGATATCGTGCACATGCCGCTGAGTGCGGTAGTGGTTTACCGAGTCCTTGAGCTTTTTGTAGCGCTCGGCGGCGTCCTTCGGAGTCATGCCTTTAGCATACCCGAGCTAAGCCTCCATTAGTAGCTCACCCGCAACGTGCGCTCAAGCCGCGGCGGCCCAAAAGAATTGCAATTGTTATAGCCGCGCGAAATAACCGTCGTGTACAGGATGTTGCTTATAGTTACCTTGCCCACATCAACCTTGGCGCAGTATGTTTGTACCGGCAGAGCCGATGTAGGAATGGCTAACGTAAAGGTAGTCGTTGCTGTTTTCTGACCTGAAGGAGCATTGACCGTCCACGCGAGCCACCCAATTGGCGGGTCCGCAAAAGGCGATGGCTCTGTACCAACGGCTCTTATATTCTGACCATTACAATCCGCAGTTCCATTGAAAGCCGCAGATTCGCTTGAGGTAGCGAATATACTGGGCAGGCCGTTAAAGATTGGCGCTTTGGCGTCCCAATACAGCGCGCACTCTACCCCTGTGTCTGCCGCATAAATAGCGTACTGCGACTGGCTTGCCGCTGCCGAGAGGTCTATCTCGCGCACCGTAAGGTCGTATATGGCGGCGCCTACCGCCAGCGCGAGGCTGGCCACCAGCATCGCAAAAAATATAGTAAATCCGCGGTTAGTGTGTTTCATATTTTATTGCCAGTCTAAAAGGTTCTCCCTCACGGTAATGCTGCGCGTAATATTTGCCTGGGTGCGCCACGAGACAACAACGCTCAACACCTCCTCGCTAGTCTCCCCTGTCGTCGGCGTTGTAAGCGTTATGGTACGCACAAATTTCTGCGGCGTTTGGGCACCCGCCAGATAGCTAAAGTACGTGTGCCCCGACCCGTCATTGTACTTGTTGAGAGGCGGGCAGCCGCCAGAGGCTGCCGTGGGGCAGTCGTTGACGGGCTGTATACCGCCTAACCCCGAGTCGACGTCATTACCCAGCGTATCTAGATAACAGCCGGTAGCACCCGTGCAGTCGCTTAGGTTGGTTAGCCAGCTTGCACCGCTAAGTTTGTTGCTGTCGCGGACAAACCGCACATACTCCACAGCGTCCTGAGCCAGGTAAAACGCCACCATTTGGTCGCGGGCGATCACCGCAGCGCTTAATCCTTTGGCGGCAATAGTAAGCGGCCCCGCTATGGCGCTTACCAACAACAGGATGGCCACCAGGGTTTCGATAAGTGTAAAGCCCTGCGACGCCGTTTTTAATTGTATAAAAAGTTTATTGATCATATAGGCGCTGAGTTACGGAGGTCTCAAGGTCAAAGCTCGAGGTCTGCGAGCCGCTTACCTGCACAGAGCCCGACAGCAGTATAACCACGTGCGGTTGTACCGTCGCGGACTCTGCACCGGTAACATAAAACTGCAGGTTGTTGATGATGACCTCGGAGGAGGTTAGAGGTGCATAGCTGGCCCCTGCTTTTGACACCAAAATGGCCGCACCGGCCGCGTCACAGCTCCACGAGGAGCCTGTATATTTGCCGCGACAATATCTAATGTTTTGATTGTCCGCGGACGTAAAGCCTACCGCCGTACCAGCCGAGGCCGCCGTGGCGCAGTCGTGCGCTGTTGCGGTCGTACCACCCGAAGCGTTGCAGTCATAGGTCATACCGGTGCGCATCGTGCGCGATATGTCGTCGAGCGCAAAGTTAAGGTTGTTGATAACCGACTTAAGGGTCTGCGCTTTGCGATCGCTTTCCGACATTGCCAAAAGAGCACCCAGCGCTATGGTCATGACGGTCGCAAAAATAGCGACCGAGACCAGCATCTCGATAAGCGTAAAGCCTCTTTTTTGTTTTTTTACAAAATGGGTAACCATATTAGCAGGCAGCGGGGTCGGTATTAAGTTTGCAGACGGCAATCTGGCCGGTGCTAGTTACTTTGACGGTGCGAGTATCGCTACTGCCTTGTGATTGGAGCTGTATGTAGGCGTAATCATATTTAGTCTGGGCGGTTGCACTCGCACAAGCGTCTGGCTCGACGCTTGTGGCAAAGCACGCGTCCGGATTTGGTCTGCGGAAGTAAACGTTTAGCCAAGTAATAGCCGGTGGGTTTGGTACTACACAGACAGTCGCGCCCGACAATATAACATGGGCGCAAAAATTTGAGATCTTATAATCGGTCTCCCGGCCGTTGCCCACTGTATAGCACGGCAGCTCCTCACCCGAATCGAGAACCCCATCGCCATCAATGTCGGCAAAGAGCTGGTAGCGACTCTTATTGTTTAGTGAGCAGCCGCTGTTGCTGAACTTTACGCCATACCCCTGGGCAAATACGCCGGTACCCAGGCCCGTGGAGGCGTTGGTCTGCTCGCGTACCGAGACGCCATACACCTGAGCTTGGCGCACCGACAAAGCCACGCTATAGGCCAGGCTGCGCAGGAGTGTCGAGCTGCTAAACCCCTGCTGGCGAAAAAGTATCGTCGTGGTGATGAGGATCATAATGAACGACACCACCAAAAGCTCGATGATAGTAAAGCCCCGCTGCGGACGCAGAAGTTTAGAAAAGTAACGGCAGATACGAGAAGATATCAACATGGAGGAAGTATGCAACGGCGCACCCGAGTATAAGGAACGGCGCGAAGGGCACCTCGCTTCTCATTGTATATCTATTTTTGGATACTAAGAGGAGCACGACGCCAATAAGGGCCCCGGACCAAAACGCCACAAAAAGCGCCGTAAGACCCGCAGTAAGGCCCAGCAAAAGCCCCAAGCTTATCTCTAAAAACCCGTCCCCCCATCCCATCCAGCGTCCGCCTGACACCAAAGACAAGAGCAAAAGCGGCACGCCAAGCAGAGCCCCCCACCATGTGCCCATAAGGAATGCGTATACAAGTGCGAGCGCCAAGAGAGTAAGCGAAGCGGACCACGGGATTATTTGGTGGCGCAGGTCGTATACAACGATAAACAAAAGTGTCATCCAGACCAAAAACCAGTACGCAAACAATAAGGGCTCTTGATGTTGCAAGAAAATGAGTCCCGCGAGCGCTGCCGCAGTGGCCTCGACCAGCGGATACTGCCAAGAGATCTTGGCACGGCAGTAGCGGCAGTGGCCGCGCAAAAATATAAAAGAAAAGACCGGCACCAGGTCCAAAGCGCTCAGCTCGTGGCCGCAATGCATACAGGCCGAGCGGCCGCGCATAACCGACTTGCCGGTATTAAAGCGAAAAAGCAGCGCATTAAGAAAGCTCCCGACAATAAGACCTACGGCAACAGCGATCCAGACAAACATTACGGCGTCTGGTCGTAGCACTTGGGGCTGGTGGCGTCTGCCGACGTCGTGCAGTCGGTTGTCTTGCCATTAAAGTCTGGCGTGGTACCGGTCGAGCAGGCCGTAAAGCCGGTCATCGAGCCGCTACCTGCGGCCGGAGCGTTTGCGTCGCTTGTAAGTGCGCCGTTGGTAGACTCCTCGAGTATGGCGCCCACGTGATACTTGACCGGCGGGTTTGTGCCGCCGTTGCAGGCCGGATTGCCTAAGCTCGAGTACGCACGGTAACAATAATGGCCGGTGCTGGGATTTTCGCCGCCGCATGCGTACGAAGTGCCGAGTGGATCTATTGGCACAGACGGCAGGTACGTCGGCGACAGTCCGTTTAAAGGCGCCGCGCCCGAGGTCGAGTAAATATCCTTAGGAAACATGCCGTTGTCGTTGTAATACAAAGACAGAGCAAGCTGGATGTTTTTTATATCGGCGATGCGGCGCGAGTCGCGCGACTTAGATTTAGCGCTCCCCAACGAGACCATAATAATGGTCATGAGGATGCCGATAATGGCAATAACGGTCAGAAGCTCGATGAGAGTAAATCCTTTAGCGGCACGCATACCCTAGTAGT
>DASYIO010000099.1:0-12520 GCA_035997465.1 Minisyncoccota bacterium
TTGGTGGGAGAGACTTCTCCGTGGTGAGCTACCGTAAAGACGACCGCCTCATCCTCAGAGACGATAACGCCCAACGTCCCCGCAGTGAGCTGGCGTCCGTAGTTGACGGGCTGGACCTGCGCTTCATCCGCAATATCGTCCTCGTAAGACTCCAGCACGAGAACCGGCTCGTCGTTTTGGGACGTGACCCTGGTCACGGCACGCAGGATGTCCCAGCAGGGTCCGTCCGGTTGGGACTCGGGGACGACGATTAGAACATCGTCGCCGTAGTGGAAAAACTGATAGTTTGGCACGTTCTTGAAAGCGACTGGCGGGAGGACGTTGTTTTTACGACCACCTCGCCGGCTACTGCTGCGCCTCCTTTTGCGATACTCACGGCTCATGTCGGCCTCCTGCCAACTCTCCGGCGCTGCGCCGGGTTCCGCACAGGATGCTACAATAAAAACAGTATGGCGGCAATGGATTTCTTGGCGGTGGGCGACATTGTTATCGACGACTTTATCCGTCTACAAGACGCGCACGTCACCTGCAACATAGACAACGAGGCGTGCGAGATATGCATGCGCTGGGGTGACAAGATCCCCTTTGAGTCGGCAACCTATGTGCCCGGGGTTGGCAACTCGGCCAACGCGGCTGTCGCGGCTGCACGGCTTGGGCTTGCAAGCAGTTTGCGTGCCTATGTGGGCGAAGACCAATACGGGCAAGACTGCATCGCACAACTTGTGCGCAACAAGGTCGACGTAACGTTTGTCGAAAAGCAGGCCGGCAAGCGCACCAACTATCACTACGTGCTGTGGTACGGCGACAACCGTACCATCCTTGTTAAGCACGAAAAGTACGACTATGCCCTGCCGCCGCTTGCCGAAGGACCCAAGTGGCTCTACCTTTCCTCCCTTGGAGAAAGCTCATTGTCCTACCAGCACACCTGGATGGACAAACTTAAGGACCACCAAAACCTTATGGCCAAGCTCGATAAATGGAACACGAAGCTCGCGTTTCAGCCTGGCACCTTCCACTTTAAGATGGGCGTCGAGGCGCTGCGCGATGTGTACGGGCGCACCGACATATTTTTTTGCAATAAAGAAGAGGCCGAGCGGATATTGGAGATGCCAGCGGGCAGCGCCATGCCGGATCTTCTTAAGGGCGTGCAAGCCTTGGGGCCAAAAATAGTTGTGATAACCAACGACAAAGAAGGCTGCTACTCGCTAGACCAAACTGGCGCCATGCTCCACTGCCCGCGCTACCCTGACCCGCGCGCGCCGTACGAGATTACGGGCGCTGGCGACGCGCTTGCCTCGACCACTGTGGCCGCATTGGCTATGGGAGAAAGTTTAGAGAACGCGCTGCGCTGGGGCTCGGTCAATGCCTCGGCCGTACTACAAAAAATAGGCGCCCAAGAGGGCTTGCTGACTCGCGCACAACTTGAAGAGGGTTTAAAAAACCCGCCGGCTGCGTGGACGGTCGAGAAGCTTTAATAGACACAACGAGGCCCGCGGATTTTGTCCGCGGGCCTCTGATTTCGTCGCTTCTATCGCCGTGAGGCGATTTTGATTTCCACCCTGATCTGTGCGTACTTGGGGCGCGGATCAGTGTAAAACCGGTGTCTGCCCGACACATGCGAGAACACGTAGCTCTTGTCGTGTCCGTCACAAGCATCTTCGACGACACTGCAGAAGTACATGACGGGCGCCGCGGGCTCGCCATAGCCCATGAGCACAAGGCGGGCAACGGCCATGGAGCGCTCCCAGGCATGCGAGCGCTTGTCGACGACGGTTTTAACGCCGTCGTAAGCGTAATACTTGCCCATCCGCTTGTGCGCGACCTTGCAGATATCAGGGCCTCCAAACTCCTTGGAGTTGGTGGCGGCACGATAGCGGACACTCCATCCGACATCGTACTGACCCTTTGCGATCTCGCCACGCGCTTCGCCGTAGATGACGTGCGCAAGGCAATCAAGGTGGCGCTTGTTGACGCCACTATCCGCGATTGCCGTGCCGACGAGGCACAGAAAAAGCGCCGCAACACAACCGATCTTTTTCACTTTGTAGCCTCCACTGCTGTTCCTGGCCCTTAGGGTGCCTAATATCTATTATAACTCTAAATGTATCAAAAGTCAAGCTCTCCTATACAAATGCCCTAAAAGCTGCCTGGCGGGATACCGGCCGGCAATGACTTAAACGCCTCGATAATAACCGCGCCCATAAGGCACGAAAAGGCACCCACAAACCCAAACCCTATATAGCTGTTAACTCTTTCTCGCATGGGCTTTTTGTATGGCCGCCTTAATGTGCGACGCACTTAGTTTGTAATACTCGTAGAGCTCGCCCACGCTACCCGACTGGCCGAACGCATCGCGCACGCCAACAAACTCCTGCGGTGTGGGCGCCTCTTGCGCCAACAACTCTGCAACAGCGCTCCCCAACCCGCCGGCTACTTGGTGCTCTTCGACGGTTACTACTGCGCCGGTATCTTTAGCATAGTGGAGTATGGTGTCGCGATCCAAGGGTTTAATGGTTGCAATATTTATTACGGCCAACGGCAAGGTATGCTCGAGCTCTTTAGCAGCTTTGAGCGCCTCGAACAGTAGCGGCCCGGTAGCAAACACTACGACCTCGGGCTTGTGGTCGGGCTCCCATATGACATTTGCTTTGCCTATAGTAAATGGGGTGTCGATGGTGCTCATAATGGGCGTCGGTTCGCGTGTAAGCCTAATGTATACAGGGCCAGAATGCGTCGCTGCGGACAGGGTTACCTTGCGTGCCTCTTCTGAATCTGCAGGGACAAGTACCGTCATATGAGGCTGCATCCGCATCAAACCGATATCCTCCAGAGCCTGATGCGTGCCGCCATCTCGCGCAGTCGAGAGTCCGGCATGCGCCCCCGCAATTTTGACCGGCACGTTGTTTAAACTTATGGTCGTGCGGATCTGCTCGTTGTTGCGGCCCGGGCTAAACGCGGCGTATGAAGTGATAAAAGGGATCTTGCCATAGTTGGCCAGGCCCGAGGCAACTGTGGCCAGGTTTTGCTCGGCGACGCCCAGCTCGATATAGCGGTCGGGATACTTTTCTTTAAACGCCAAAGTGCGCGTGCTTTCGGCCAGGTCGGCGCAGAGCACTACAACGCGCGGATCTTTCTCCCCTAACTCAAGCAAAGCCTGGCCAAACCCATCGCGCGTAGCCGCCATGTCTGGCTTGTCGAAAATATTACTTTGAAGTTTTGCGTCTGGGTTAAGCATAGTTATTGATGCTCAGACTCTATCTTGCCCTTAAGCGTGCGGAGTTCGGAGAGGAAGACCTCGGCCTGCTTGTCAGCCGGGATTTTGTCCGTGGGGCCTTTGCCGGGCGTGCTGCCGTGCCAGCGATAGTCAAACTCTATTTCTTTAACGCCCTTGCCCGGTATGGTGTGGGCAATAATAACGGTGGGCTTCTCATAAATTGCTTTGGCCTGATTGCACGCATCGATAACCTCGCGCATGTTGTGGCCGTCTACCTCGAGCACATGCCAGTTAAATGCCTCGTACTTGGCGCGTAGGTTGTCCAGTGGCATTACATTTTCTGTCATGCCGTTAATTTGGATGTTGTTGCGGTCGATGATGCCGGTAAGGTTGCTAAGTTTATTAGCGCCCGCAAACATCGCCGACTCCCATGTGTTGCCCGCGTCGTGCTCGCCGTCTGACATAGCGCAATACACGCGAAAGGATTTTTTATCCATGCGTGCGCCATAGGCCATGCCTGCAGCCTGGCCCAAGCCAGAGCCAAGCGGACCCGACGTAGTCTCGAGCCCAGGCAAGCGCTCGCGCTCGGGGTGGCCCTGCAGCCGCGAGCCGAATTTGCGCAAAGTAAGCGTCTCTTGCAGCGGAAAGTACCCTGCGTGCGCCATCGCCGCGTAGCGCACCGGCACAATGTGGCCGTTTGAAAGTATAAGGCGGTCGCGCTCGTCCCAGTCCGGATGCTCGGGGTTATGGTTTAAAACATTAAAGTAGAGTGCCGCAAAAATATCGGCCATGCCCAGAGGCCCCGCGGTGTGGCCCGAGCCCGCAGCCACGAGCATCTGGACAATCGTTTCGCGGATAGCTGCCGCCTTAAGCTCGAGCTCTTTTATATCTTTATCAGTGAGAGCCATTTGCCTCATTATACAGCGACTTGTATATGGTCTTGGGGTTGTCTGCGTTTACTATGGCACCGCCAACGACCAAACGATTGGCTCCGGCCTCTACAAGCTCGCGCGGGTGCGCCGCCGCCGCGCCGTCTACTTGTATAAGCAAAGTTGGATACTTTGCCCGCAAAGCTCGCACAAGCTCGACCTCTTTATGATGCGGGTCGGGCGGCTCGCCTTGGGCTCCTTCGCGGTCTATGCCCATAACCTGCACGTAGTCGTATTGACCGTCGAGGCCTTGTAGCGCGTCTGGCGTGTCGTGCGCGCGCAGTGCCACGCCAACCTCAACCGCAAAGTCGCCGCTGCGGTATTGTTGTAAAAGCTCCAGTGCTTGTTTTGACTCGGCGTTTGCCGCGTGCACCACAACGCGCGATGCGCCAAGGCGCACCATCGACTCGACTTCTTGTGCCGGATGTAAGAGCATTAAGTCGACCTCGAAATTAAACTCCTCCCACAAAGGAAAAGTCTCTCCCCCCTCCATATAATTAGAGGCGACAAAATCAACCTGCACCCAGGGGGCCACATGCACCAAGCGCTCAAGGCTGGCCTCTAATTCTCGTTTTGAGCGCACCAGCAGTGCCGGGATGATATCAGCCGCCATAGTCCATCTTTAAGATGCGCCGCTGATGCCTCTCGTCGTGCTCGAAATGCGTATCAAGCCAGGTTGTTACCGCTTTGCTTGCTTCGTCAAAGGACACAAACCGCGCACCCAAAGACAATATGTTTGCGTCGTTGTGCTGACGCGACAGTTTAAGAATATCGGCAGGCCCGCCGTAGTACACGGCCGCGCGTGCACCCCTAACCCGGTTGGCGGCCATAGCCTCGCCCTGGCCGGAGAGCCCAATGACAATGCCAAACGACCCGTGCGTGTCGGCAACTTTATGCGCACACGGCCCGATGTAGTCGGGATAGTCGTCGGCCGGGTTAAGGCGCGAGGGCCCGCAATCCTCTACCTCGTGGCCCTGGGACAAAAGAAAGTCGGTAAGCTTTTGTTTAAGCTCGTACCCAGCGTGGTCGGATGCTACGAATAGCTTCATTACTCAGAAGTATACAGCGTATTGGACGCAACGTTGGGGTTGCCGGCGCTACTGTGCGCCACATTGGCCGGGACTACGACACTTATAGAACCCGCGCCCGCAGGAGTTACCGTAAAGGAGTAGTTCATGCCGTTTTGGGGAGCTATCTCAACCAGGTTTGATGCCGTGCCGTTAGTAACTAAGATGCTGCCGACCGACAGATCGGTCAAAGCGAGTGTTGAGTTAATGGTGACGCTAAAGGGTCCCGAGACACTGGCCGGCAGCGGGTCGGGCGAGAGGGAGAGGTGCGGGCGCTCGGAGTCGTACTGCAGCGTGTAGTCGGCGGGCGCATTGGGCGAACCACCCTGGCTTATAACCGAGCCCTGGGGCAGCAATATTGAGATGATGCCGTTGCTTATGGGCGTTACCAAAAACGAGTAAATGGTGCTTAAGACCTGCAGGAATCCGCTTATGACACCATTTTGGACCGAGAGGCTTGACTGGCTAAAGCTTGAAGCAGGTGCCGAGAACGTGACCGTAATAGGAATGGGTGCCTGGTTAGTCGGCGACCCGGCGCTAGAGGAGAACGTGACCGTAAATTGCGTGACGTTCTTTTTAAACGAGGAGCCGTCAAACGACACCTGCTGCCCATCGCCGGTGTCGGGGTTTTTGGTGTCCTCCAGCGTAATGCCGATGTTGTAGCTGTCGCCATTGCTTGCATAGGTATAGACCTGCTCGGGCGGCACGCAGCTTTCGGCGGGGTCGCGCGGCTGCATCGAGAGTATGCCCTGCGCCCAGTTGTAGTTGCCGTTGTCTGCTATCCAGTTGCCGGCGCGGGCGCACTGCGTTGTAGTAGCCATTACGGGGTAGTGGCCATGGACGTCGTAGTAAAGTTCGAGCCCGTGCGCCAGCGCGCGGACGTCGGCAAGCCGCTCGGCGTCGCGGGCTTTGTGGCGCGCACCGGCAACGGCGGCAATAACAATGGTCGCCAACACGCCGATGATAGCGATGACTACGAGTATCTCGATAAGGGTGAATCCTCTTTTATTAGGCATGATGTCCCGCCAATTTGACGTGGCGCAGGAGCGTGTGGGTGTACCCCGTTTCGTTGTCATACCAGGCGAGTACTTTTACCAAGTTGCCGATTACACGGGTCATAGACAAGTCGGCGACAGAGCCAAAGGTTGAGCCTATTATGTCGCTGGAGACTATCGGGTCGGTTGTGACCGCAAAAATACCCTGCCATTGTGCTGATGCTGCGGCATCCGAAAGTATTTTGTTGACCTCTTCTGCAGTGGTGTCGCGCTTGGCTATAAACGTAACGTCGGCAATAGAGCCCGCGGGCACTGGCACGCGAAGTGCAATGCCGTCGAACTTGCCCGCCAACTGCGGGTACGCTTTTGTGACCGCAATAGCAGCGCCGGTCGACTCTGGGATAATATTTTGTGCGGCACCTCGGCCCTCGCGCAGATCTTTTTTAGACGGACCGTCCACAAGCGCCTGGTTCGCAGTGTAGGCGTGTGTGGTATTAAGGAGTGCCTTGTCGATGCCGATGGCGGCGTCGAGTATGGCGATTAGGGGTGAGGCCGCGTTAGTCGTGCATGATGCGTTAGACGAGAGCGCAGACTGGCTAAGATTAGCCTCGTTGACGCCCATGAGCACTGTTGTGCCCGTGACGGCTACGCCCGCCTCATCGACCCCGTCTTTAGCAGGGGCCGAGATGACTACGCGCTTGGCGCCTGCAACAAGATGTGCCTTGGCTTTGCCAAAGTCAGTAAAAAAACCGGTGGACTCTACGACGACATCTATATTTAAACTCTTCCACGGCAAGGCGGCCGGATCTTTTTGTGAAAGTACTTTGATGTGTTTGGCGCCAACGATCAGCTCGCCTTGCCCCGCGCTCACCTGCGCCGGAAACTGGCGATAGACGCTGTCGTATTGCAACAAGTACGCCAAACTCTCTAAGGAGCCTAGGTCGTTGATAGCAACAATCTCGATGTCGGGCTCGTGCCATGCCGCGCGCAAAAAACAGCGGCCGATACGCCCAAACCCGTTTATAGCTACCCGTACCATATGAGCTTATTGTAAGCCCGGTTTTACTACTGCTCTTGGACTATTGGGATAACGCCGACGTCGACCGACTGCGCAAACGTGTGCGTGCCGTCGTGGCACGTAAGCGTAAAGGTTGTCTGGTGCGGCACAGCGGTATTGGTACCCGAGGAGGCAAGCGCGCTTGACACATGGCCTGTCGTGTTTGAGTCGAGCGAGCAATCTATCATGCCCACCGTGTGCCAACTCAGTTTGGTATTTGTATTTTGTAATACGCGCCCCGGAGTAGCCGTAAGCGGGCCATCTACAGAGCCAGGTGCTACGCCAATGGTAACCGTGGCAGGAGCGGCGGGAGTACCGCCTGCTTTGTTGCAGCTGAGCGTGTATATGCGACCTGTGGTCAAGGTGCCTACGTTGTGCCCTGAGCTATTGTCCTCTTGCCACACTGTTGTGTCCCCGTTGTTGGTAACCTTGCACGAGCCTGCCTGGATGTTTTGCGAGCTCCAGGCAATAGTAACGGGTGTGTTGACCGGGATGTTAGCCAAGCCTGTTTGGCCATTGGCGGTGATAGAAAGACCAGCCACAGGAGCCTTGCACGTAAAGTCCAACTCGGAGGCGCCGCTGCAGGTATCGCCTGTGCCAGCGCCCCCGAGGCGGCCCTCGCCGCCGGAGCTTCCTTTAATGCAGCTTGACACCAAGAGGCGCTCGGCATGGTTAGGCTGTACAGCAAAAGTTTGAGAAGTGCCGCCTTTGACGTTTTGCGAGTAGTCGGGCGGGGTCGAGCAATTCCATCCGCTTTGGCAGAAGGCTTTGTTATTGGTTGTATCGTCGAGCCCGACCCAATAGTACGTGGCCCCTGAGACGGCAGACCACGATGTGGCGACACTGGTGCCCGCCGCATTGCATGAGGCCGACAATCCGCTGGGACCCGGCGCGGCTGCTACTGTTACGGTTACCGTTTTGTAACTTGCCCACGTAGGATAGGCCTGCGTCTGTATGCGGGCATAAAAGGTATACGTGCCCGCGGCGGTAGGCGTAAACACAATATCCTTGGCACCGGGGGTAGTATTGGCACCCAACCCGTGGCCCTCGGGACTGTCTATGTTGGTGCCCACAAGCGTGTCGCCCTGGCCCGCGGAAAACGTGGCGTGGATTCCGACCGATTGCCCCATTGCTATGCTCTGCGAATCAGCCGATATAGTGGCCGCGGGCTGAGACAAAGGCGAGACGCATTTCCCTAACGAGTCGACGATTTCCCCCTGCGCACAGTAATGCAAGGTGGCACTGACGGTCTGGTTGTAGGAGTAGTCGCCGCGGCCCTGATGCTCGGTACACCTAAACGAGTAGGTAATAACCTGCCCGGCCGGCTTGATGTTTATATAACTAGGACCAGGGTTGCCGTCGCCGACGTTGAGATTGTTAAACTGACCGCCTGAAAGGTAGCATGTATCGGTAAAACGATTAGCGTCCTGCGGCAGGTTAGCGAAACTGCTCGAACGCCAAAGCGCGTAGCCGTTTTGGCTGTACGGGAGTGAGAGGTTGTTGCCGCTGCCGTCTTGGCATTGCGGGTGCCCGCTGTCGGTGTAATTGTTGCACGCCCACAGGTGCATACTATAATTGTGCTCGACATAGTTGTCGCTGGTAGTGCCGCAATAACTTACCCCGCACAGGGCCGCGGTCTGCGAGCCGGGCGAGAAATCCAGCGACGCAAGCCCGCGCCCCGGCGCGCCGAGACCGCCGCTTGATATAAACACTGCGGCCATAACCAAAAGCCCCGCACCCGCAAGCATCCCCGCAAGATAGTGGAAGTCGTGGTGGTCTTTATTAAAAAAACTCATTAGACCTAATTATGAGGCAACAATATCCTCTTTGGCGCGCTTATCCCCTTACTGTCAAGGTTTCACCTTGCCGCAGGCGCATGTCTTGTCCCCTAAAGCGCCGCAGGCGTTATCTGCTCGGCAGTGATAACAAGCCCGTTACCCGACCCGATTTTGGGCAACACGCTTACAACTGAGTCGACAGGAAAATCTGCAAGCGTAAGCGCGACATTGACATACGGATTAGGCGCAAGAGCCGTAGGCTCATGGTAAGTCTTATATGACTCTATTTCGTCTGCATACACCTGTGCATTTTTTGCCTCTCCCGGCCTGTACAGTACCGTGTCACTCACCACCACTACTGTAACCAGAACGGCGTTTTTCGGCGCAGCGGCAAGTCCAGGCGGAATAGCCCTGATAGTCATGGTGTGCGGCCCCACGGAAACCACCTCTCCCAAAATACCTCCCGATGCGTGGTGCGGGATGGCCGACTCTGGGCCGAGTCTGTCATAAGAGGCCATAGAGTCGATAGAGAAGGAGGGTGCGTGTTTCGACGCGTGTATATACCATACAAGAGAGCCCGCAAAAACCACCGCAGCTGCCAGGAGCAGTGCAGCTCCGGCCAAAAACAGCCAAGGAGAAGATGTCGCCATATTAGTTAGTGCACATGTACAATTTGTGGTGTGTAGCGTTCCCGTCAGTTATATCAGACTCCGGCCCCTGAGCCCATGTGTTGGTAGGGCAATTGCACTGAGCGGTTACAGCATTTGCTTGGTAGCAACCGTACTGCGTAGTAGTATACATGCCTCCAAATATCTTTCCGGTCGCAGCTGCAGGGCAGTTGGTGCCGTTTGCCGTGCATATAGCCGAGCCGTTTGCTTGCACGGTACCGCGCAGGTTTACCACGTTGCCTGCGGCAGTGTTGCCGATAGTCACTTGGCCCACATCAGGGTTGATGTAGAGCATGTTGCAACAGCCGCCAGCGTAGGTGGTGCGGTTGCTCCATTGGTTGTTTATATAGGTCTGTATTGTGTTACTGTCATCGCCGTTTAGCTGGCCCATAACGATGCCGTCGATCCCGTTACCGTTTGGCGTCGTGGCTATCTCAAGCCTGCTGTTGGGCGAGAGGGTGCCCAGGCCGAGGCTACCTGCCTTGCCTTGCGCCGTACCGCTTATGTCCACAGGCGCCGAGGTGTTGCAGATACTGGGGCTTGCACACGTGGGGCCGGTCCAAGCGGCAAGAGCCACCCCCGCAGACAACAACCCAGCGATTACAATAAAAGAGTAGACTGCAGCTCGTGTGCGCATATATATAGTATACGGTTATATCTCCTGGAACGCAGGGGTAATGTTGATAACAGCCCTGTCGGTAAAGGTCGAGCCGTTGTCGTCCTTGCCGGGGCACGAAAGCACATACTCGGTATGAGCTGCGAGCGCCCCGGTGGTATACGGAGTCGTCTGTGTGGGCGTTATGGCAGGCTCTGCGGCACCGTTTTTGGTGAGCGTGCATGAGTCGACGTTTTGCACAGTCCAATACAGCGACGCGGATGAGCCCTTTCGTACGCTTATTGTTTTGACTACCGGCGGCGTGCATGACGGGTTGTTGGTATTGATGCTAATGCATCCTTGTGGTGGCGGAAATCCGTGATTGACCACAACACTTGACTGGCACGTTGTTTTCGCACCTAAGTAATTGGTGACTGTCATAAGGAAAGTCGTCGTGACAGATTGCGTTGACGGCAGTGTTGGCGGCGGCACCGATGTAGAGGAGCCCAACGGGGTCGGAGCTGGTGTATAGGTGGGGCTGTAGGAGGCGTTGTCGTCCGCTATCGAAGCGCTAGCTGCACTCTGCGTGGTGTATGACAGCGTAATAGACGAAGGCGGCACCGCGCTCCATACCACCGAGGGGTTGGCGTTCATGGTGCATGACGCTGGCCCTATATTGGCTGTCGCATCAAATTGTGCCCAACCAAACACACCGCTCCACGCGTTGCCAGTAATGGTGGTGCCCGATATGGAAACATCTTGCGCCTGGCCTGGGTCAAGCTTAATGCATCCGGTATCATCCCCGGTTACATTTATTTCGCGCAACCAACCCTTAAATTGGGTCCCCACTATGCGGGCATTGCTCGTAGGGGTGCAAACGCTGGTGTCAGCGCTGTACGCGCTTATCCACCCCACGCTGTCGCTCCACGCATAGCCCGAGATAGAGGCGTCGGCGTTGACACCCAGTCCGTAAGGATGGCTGGCGCAGTCGTTGGGAGTGCCCGCGCTTGTACAATACAGCTTTATCAAACCGATGCGCTCGCTCCCTGCATAGCCGGTTACCGGTATGCCAAGCGACTGCGCGAGATTGGCGCTGCTGCCGGACGACCCAAAGGCGGTCTCGGTGTTGGCCACGTTGCGCGCCTTAACGCTCGCGGTGTAGGTAATGCTTTGCGAAGTATTATGGAGCGTAAGCCCGTCGAGTTGTCCGTCGTAGAGCCACACTGCTGCGGCCGACGGGTTGCCCGACGCGTCGACGTACTTGTTGTTCCATGTTGCGTCGGAGGGTGACGATACCAAGAGAGCAAACTGCGTTGCCGGGGCAGAAGAAGGGTTGCCGTTTTCGTTGTTGTATATAACGTAGCCGTCGATGGCCCATGTGCTAAACCCGGGCGCCGCAGGCGTATTAGCAAGCGTATAGCCGTACAAGGGTGTTGATGCGGCGTTAGTGAGGGCAGTCGATTGGCTTTGTGCCTGTACGGTCCAGCCGTAACACTTGTTGGCCTGGAGCCCCGGGTTGACATACGTAGCGGACGCCTGCCAAGCGCTCGCGGTCGCTCCGGTACCACCGTTTGTCGCACATGCGGACGGCACAAATATATAATTGACGCTCTCGCCCGCTGTCGAGCCCGTCATGGTCATAGATGTCGCGCTTGCCGGCGCCGGCGCCGAAGCAAACGTCATTGGGTTGGGTGTAGGCGGGGTGCTGTATTGGATTATAACTACGCCCGATCCGCCATTGCCGGAGGTTGCGCCACCGCCACCGCCACCGCCTCCGGTATTAGCTACACCGGAGGCTGCAGGGCCGAAGCTCCCGCCTCCGATACCTCCGCCACCTGCGCCGCCGTTGCCGACCACCGTACCAGTGCACGTGAGCCCGCCTCCGCCTCCGCCGCCATACACGGCATACGAGCCGCTAATTGAGTACCCCAAGCCCGCGCCGCCCGCGCCGCCTAGCTGGAAGCCGGCGCCGCCTCCGGTTGCGCCCGCGCCGCCTCCGCCTCCGCCCGCGGAGCTGCAGACGTTGTCATATGCATTGCTGCCGTTGTTGCCGTACCCGCCGCTGCCGCTATAAAGATTAGATGCGGGTATAGCCTGCTTTGAGATGCTGGGAGCGCTCCAGTTAAGCTGGACCTGCCCGCTGCCAGCATTGTTGTAGTACTCGAGCGTTATCGGGTACCACTGCCCCGCAGTAAGACCACTGATAGTGGTTGAGTT
>DASYIO010000100.1:0-5623 GCA_035997465.1 Minisyncoccota bacterium
GGCCTATCCAAAACACCGTCTTGCCAAACTGCGGGAACTCTTTTTTAAGATCCGCGGCAGGAGCGCGCTTGAGCACCTCTAAGTCGATAAAGACAGGGAGCACGTCTACATACACACGCGCTCCGGCCCGCTCTACTTGCGCCTTTATTGTTTCTGAAACGGCACGGATAGCATCGGCGCGCTTTACCACAGCTTTAAAGATCGCGCGATTAATGCCGAGCAGCGCATCAACATTTTGATGTACTTGTATCTGTAGTTTAGCCCCGCCAAGCCGTGCGAGCACAAGCGCCAACAGTCCGCGCCACAAAGGGTCTTGCGCGGTCACAACGTCAAAGCGGGTAGTAAGCACGGCGCCGAGCGCGCCCAGGACTGCAAAGGGTGCTCGCGGGCTCCAGACGACAAGTCGCAACTCATCGACCGCTGCACACTGAAGCAAAAAACGCTCGTGCGCCTCGGTATGAGGCTCCAAGAGCTTTGGATCGCCGGATATCATGAGAACTTTCATCTAGTTTAAAGTCCGACCGACATACGTATCATACCGGAAGGGAAGCTGGCCGGCGCTTTGACAGGCACCCAGGATAAGAAAATTAAAAATAAAGACAGGGGAGTCATGGCTGCTTATATATTAGAAAAATATAGGCTGGGTGCGTTTAGGGCCAAAGACTTTTCCTGATACGTGAGCAGTCAAAGATACATCAGGGCGTATATAACACCACAACGTACCTGAAGATGCAACATGAAGTCTGCCGAGATTGCACGCCCTTCGACAAGCCTAGGACCTGCAATATCTCGGATTTACGAGCAAATACTCCCCTAGCCTTGTCAATAGTTATCCACACCCCCCTACCCGCATACACAAAACGGCCCGCGGAGTTACCCCCGCGGGTCGTTGTCTTGTCTGTCGAACGCCGATCAAACGGCTTTTGGATAGCCCGGCATGATGCCGGTCTTGAGGAACTTGAGATTGTAGCCGAGCCGAGCCGCTTCGCTCTGCTGGCGGCTAGTCTTGGTGGCCATGACCTCAGCGTGGCGTGCCTTGGCCGAGGCAACCTTAAGGACATCGAGCACACCGGGCGCGTCGAGGACCGCGATGCAGGGTCCCTTGTGCTCATTCGCGTGGACGATTTTGAGAGCTGCAGCGATTTCCTCGACGCCCACGTCGGAGTCGAAGCCCCCCACGTCCAGCAGTGCATTGAGGTCCCAGGCACAAAATGTATTGCTGACGCGACCCTCGTGCACGAGCTCGACGTGCTCATCGACGGCGACCCCCACGATTTTAGCGCCCTTGACGAACGCTTCATCGATCCCGCCAAGCGTCGCCCCGGTGAGATACCCTTGAGCTTTGCCCGACATGATGACGACCCGTTCGACGTATTTGGCGTTGAGATCGCGGAGTGCCTCGTTGAGAGCACCGCACGAGTGGTGACCGCCAGCCTCGATCACGATCGTCTTGTTGTTTGCGCCTGCATCATACAGACGATTGCGGATCGCCTGTGCCGTCTTGCCACAATCGTGATCTGTGGGAACAAGGAACGCGACCAGCGCGATCGAGTCGAACGTGCTCGCAGCCTGAGCAACTTTGAGCGCTCGCTCAGCACGGTCCGCAACTTCGCCGTCGTTCGGCGTATAGCTGCGAACAAGCAACGCGGTCTTGGGCACGGTAGCCTCACTTTCCCGGGCATTGGCCCGTCTAGGGTTGAACAAAAATCACAGGCTAACTAGGTGCCTGCGCTGAGATGGACTATGGCATGACTATATGTAAAAAGCAAGTCCCCCGGTTTTGCCGGGGGACTTAGAAACGAGAGGCCTTTTCAGGCCACGATGGCGCGTGCAAAGCGCACGATGTTGAGATTGCCGAACTCCTTCTCAACGTAGTCGGCCAGCCTGAGGATGAAAGCTTTGTGCACTGCCTTCTTTTCTTCATTCATCCACGCGCCGTCGGAGTAGTTGTTGGTGGCATCGTAGATCTCGAACAGGATGACCTCCTTGTCCTTGGCCCAGATCTCGCGCATCTTGTGGGCAGAACCCTCGAACTGCATTTGCCTCACCCACAGGATCTCTTGCGTGGAGAGCATGCACCCGGGCAGAGCGTCGGTGGTGTCCTCGGGCACATCGTGAAAGAGAAGCACCTTGGCGCCGGAGTCGCGCAGCTTTTGCTCGAGCAAGGGCTCTTGCAAAATGGTCATCGCGCACCAGACTGGGTGCGCTCCGTACGGCGTCGCGCTGTCGAACTTGCGAAAGCGGTTGCTCTCGGCGCGCGCAAACGCGTCGTGAGACATAACGCTCCGGTCGATAAGTTCATGAAGGATTTGAGCCTTCATAGGCAACCTCTCTTTCCCGGGCATTGGCCCGTCTGGGGGTGAACAAAAATTACAGACTCTCGTGAGCCTGCATCCAGGTGACAATATAACCTTATGTTGGGTTGTTGTCAAGTCTCTTACAAGGCCCGGTTCCCTATTGGAAAATGAAAAGGCCCGAGCGATGGGTCTTCCCACCGCTCGGGCCTGAGCCCCAAACAAGATTGTACGTCGCGCCCAGTTGCGTTACTGTGCGAGCCGGCCCGCAAGGTAGCCGGCACTCATGGAGTGGGTGAGCAGATACCAGTCCAGCACGAGCTCATCGCCGAAATCCATCAGAAACGGAACGCGAGAAAAGTCGTAGTCCGGCGAGACGGGCTTGGCAACAGACTTCCACAAGAACAGGAGGTTGTTGCCAAAGAACCGACGGAAGACATCGATGCCCTGCTTGCGGATTTCTTCGCCGTCGCGGACACTGAGGCAACTTTCGAGCATCCTGTTGTCCATCAGGTGCTCGTAGACGACCTCGGCCATAACCTGTCCCGCCCCCATCTGGCGAGGATGGAGCCAGTGCTCGACCTCGGAAAGGTCGTACTTGGCGGGCCCCGTCGCCTGGAGCTTGGGATGTACGAACATCCAGTCCGGATAGACAGGGCGGGTTTGGCGATTTACACGGATGATGCCGCCATTTGTGGCGGCCAGGGCCACGGTTGAGTTGCTCATGACGGGTTTCTCCCCCTGGTTGAGCGGTTGCGGTTAAAGTGGGATGTGCTAGACAGGTGGCCCGATAAAATCGGAGTCCAATCAGCTGTCCTTTATCATACTCTTATACAGAGACTTTGTCAAGCCCCTCAGCCAAGGCGGGCAAAAAGACCTTATTTTGCATCGTTTTTGCTATGGTGTCCCAGTCAAAGTTATCTTTGGCAAATTGTTTTGCCGTTTCTGTCACGGCACGGGCCTCCTGTGGGTGCGCGAGTATCTCTGTAACCGCATCCGCTATCTGCTGCGGATTATCTTTATCAACCGCCCACGCCGTGGTGGGCTTGCCGGGGTTGCGCTTGGCGTCAAATATCAAATCGGCAAGCCCACCCTCTTGTGTGGCGACTATAGGCAGGCCCGACACCATGGTCGATGCAAACGAGTTGCCCATACCCTCCGAGCGGCTGGGCAGCACAAAAATGTCGGACACTTTGCGGTATTTGGCGGTCATGGTGCGGTCAACGTGCCCGGTAAATACCACACGCTCCTCAAGACCAAGCTCTTTAACCAAAGCCTCGAGGTTGGCGCGCTCACTACCCTCCCCCACCATCAGGTAGCGCACATAGGGCGGCAAAAGCGACAGCGCGCGCAGGCACACGTCTTGCGCCTTTTGATGCTCGAGCCTGCCCACACTTACCAAAAACACGTCGCCGTCTTTTTTGCCCAAGCTAGTTTTTAGATCGTTAAGCTCATGCTCGGGATACTCCTGCACAGACTGCACCGATGCGCCGTTTGGCACCACCAGCACATTGGTGTGCACGCCGCGGCGCGCAGGCCAGCCGGCCAAGTAGGTCGAGATAGCCTGTATGACTTTGGCCGAGCGAAGTCCTCTGTCTATAATGGGCACAAAGGGCATCACGCGCAGGCGGCCAAACACTTTCTCGTAGGGGTCGCCGTCCTGGAGCGTGACAACGTGCGGCACGCGCACGCCCAAGTATTTGGCGAGCACGACAGGGAGCGTCATGTAAGTCATCATCGCCCACACAAGGTCGTAGTTGTTTTTGGAATGCAATCGATACGCACTTAGTGCCGCACGCACAGGAAAAAGTATTTTAGAAAGGTAGCCACCTCCTCCAACCCGGTACACGCGCACATGGCCCATCGTTTCGACGTCCAAGTCTTTTGGGTCAAACCGCAGCGTGATCATGTCAAAGGCTATTGCCTCGGGCGAAATGCGGTCGGTTATTTCTTTAATAGCTACCTCTGCCCCGCCGATATTGCGCGGATAGTAAGCCAGGCTAAAAATAAGTACGCGCTTCATGATGCTACGCGGGTTTGTTGCTTTTTGTCTCGTTTATATAGTCCGCGAGCTCGTGCTTTTGCTGCCAGCCGAACGCGGCTATCTTGGCCGTGTCGGTGTCGATTGCGGCAGCGGGGCGGCTTGTCGAGCGCGCCGGGAGCATCTCTATCTCGCCGCCAAACATCTGCGCGACCTTGAGTATCGGGTAGCTCTCTTTGGCGGCGACGCTGTACTCGTCGTTATCACCTTTTTCTGCGATCAAGACGATGCCGTCGACCGTGTCCTCTACGTGCGTATAGATGCGCTCTTGCGTGCCGGGGCTGCGCACAGACAACGGCTCGCCCAAAAGCCGCTTGCGCCTAAAGATTTCTATCACCGTGCCATACTCGCCCGCCTGCTCGCGAGGGCCGTATACGTTATAAAAATACGCGACCGAGTACGGCAACTCATACCAGTGGCTGTAGTTGCGCACCAGCTCGGTGTTGCTTGCCTTGGCCCAGGTGTAGGGCGACAGGTCGCGGCCCGCGGTGCCCTCGGGGCGGGGCATGGCCATCTTGGTCGACGAGCCCGCATACAAGAGCTTGCACGGTGCGGTCTTATTTGTTTGGCGCCAAAACTCAAGCACGCCAAAAGTCCCCAGCATGTTTAGGTCCCACACGACAGCCGGCTCCTCTATGCTTTTGGCCACGCGCGAGTACTCGCCCAAGTGGTAAATAAGGTCTGGGGTTTCGGGTATGTGTTTGGCAATATCTTTGGTGTGACCCTCGCGATACTCCACGCCCGCAACATGGTTGTCGCGCGAGCCGGTAAAGTAGTTGTCCAAAGAAATAACCCGGTGGCCGTCTTTAACCAGCCGCTCGCACAGATGCGAGCCCACAAACCCCGCCCCGCCGGTGACCACGACTGTCTTTTTGTCTGCCATATAAGTCATCCTACCCTACGGGGTAGTTACTCTATTGTAAACTCCTCTGCAGAAACCTTAGTTTCTGGCTTAGGGGTCGCAGACCGAGCATACCATGTGGCCGACACTCCCAATATCACAAGCGCCACAAGCCCCGCCATGCTTGCCCATAGCGGGAATGCGACCCCGCTTGTGGCAGCTGCAGCGGCCAAAGCAGGCGTGTCGCTAGACTCTGCGGCCTGCGCTTGCGGTATAAGGTTTGGCGGCGGGATGACCTCGAGCGGGACAGGTTCGTCTGATAAAGTAGGCTCGGCGGCCGATTGCTGAGTATCTACATCCGAGGCCTCAGGAGTGGCCGGCTCGACATAGACGGGGTCGGGCTGCACAACAGGCTCAGAAGCAGGCGCTACAGAAGTCGCAGGCTCA
>DASYIO010000101.1:0-2262 GCA_035997465.1 Minisyncoccota bacterium
ATGTCTAAATCGCGGCTTTGTATAAAAAATTGTGCCGTAAACTCCAACGAGTTAAGAAAGTCCTGAAACTGGGCAATAATAGCCTGCTGCTCGTCTTGCGACTTAAGCGCTAGGTTGATAGATGAGGCCATCAAAAGTGCCCGCAGGCTCCCGTCTTTGAGTATCACAATGCCGTTGCGCACCTCTTTAATAGGTACGAAGTCTTGTGTTGCTTTTGCTTGTGCAGCGGTGTTTGCCATAGTTACTTGTGGTGAGTTATGTTGAACTATATCTCGAGCCCCGCCCTGGGTGTGCTTTGCGCTTGGCTTTGGTCCTTAATATTGAGCGACCACGAAAGGTCTTTGAGCCGGCTTTGGCTAAGGCGCGGCACAATCAAGGTAGAAGGGTCGGCCGGTGCTTGAGCCTTGGTTTGTATGACCGGGTCGACCTCGCGCTGCTTCCACAGGTAAAGCTTGTTGCCAAAAAAGTACACAAAGGCGTGCTCGGCTGCGACAATAAACGGCCGGCCGTTTATTTTATAAAAGGCAAACGCTGCTCCGATACCCACCGCAAGCCCAATAAGGGGCAAGGCAAGGATAAGCGGCAGGAGCGTAAAGAATACAAGCGACAACCCCCCTGCTCCGGCAAGGTAGATAAATTGTTTTAAGGTCAGCGGGCCAAATATTTTGTCCTCGACCTCGATAAATTGGGGTACTTGGTACTGCGCCATCCCCTTTAGTATATATCGGGTTTCTATTCAGCTGGCTCTCGATACGGGTCCGCTTTGTAGTTTTGCGGCCGTGTAGGGTCTGGTTTTGGTGCTGCAGGAGTTGTAGATGATGTTTTTGGTGACAATATAGATTCAACAATTGCTAGATCAGCGGATGTGGTGTCAGTAGGTGTAGGTGTAGGAATCGGGGTAGGCGGCAGCACCGGGGTTGGGTTCTCTATCGGAGGGAGTTTGGAGGCGGTGCCTTTGTTAGTAGCTAAGACCTCTGACACAAAAGCGGCGTCCGCCTTTGATGTCTGCTCCTCAGTCCAGGCCTGCATAGAGGCCCTTATGGGCATGAAGATTTCATTTGAGATTTCTGTAGCAAGTGCCACCGATGCTGCGGGTGCCAATTTAAGCTCGTCGGCCAGCACATCGGCAAACTCGGCCGGGTCTGCAAACCCCAGCATCACCAAATACACCTCATCCTCGAGTTTGCTCATCTGGTCAATATGGAGATTGTTCCTCTTACCTATCGCCTGCACTTTCTGCGCCAAATCAGCCGACTGTATAGCGGCACGCACATCCGCTGGCAGCTCCGCAAGACGTTTTTGTATCTGTGCCTGTAGGTCTAGATCCATAGTTAGTTAATGGTACTATTACTTTTTATTGTCTTCTGTTGGTTCTGCCCCACCCGGTTGTGTAGATGGTGGTGGAGGTGGTGCCGGCGGAGGATTGGTCGTTGAAAGAGGAGCGCTGTTTATTATCGGGCCACTCATTCTCTGTCTTTCTTTGTCGAGCCACTCTTTGCGCTGCGAAACATCCTGTGCTTTGCGCCTTTCCTCAACGGCGGCCTTATTGAGAGGTGGCGGGACGCCAATACGGTTGCGCGCCAGGCTACTCTCTATTTTGTCTGTCTTTTCTTTTAGATCTTTTTTGAGCTCCTGTTTTAGCTCCCCTATCTCTTTTTTGAACATCTTCTGCAGTTCTTTTTTCTCAATACCCTTTGCTTCTTTTATCTCCGGTGGTGTCCACCCCTTGCCGCCCATAGATGTTACTGCCACAGCTGTCCCCGTCGGTTTTTGGGGTTGGTGGGTAATTTGCTGCGACGGTGGCAAGGCGGCTCCGTAGCTTCCATCCGGTTGTTGATGTGCATCAATTATCTCGCTGGTTCGATCGGTATAAGCTTGTTGGCTGGACTCAGAAGCCGATTTAGCCGGCGTTTGTTGCTCGGGTTGATGTGTTATTTGCAGGGGTGGCTTCGGTGGCGGAGATGTTGGCCTGACTTCATCAGAGCGGTCTATTGTTTCTCCGACCATAGTAAATTGTGTGCCTCCTGGGGTGGTGGGTTTTGTCCTGTCGGCCCTTTCGGTTAGACCAGCTTGTATATTTCTTAGCCACACAGAATCTCGCCGGGGAGGTAGTCCTCCTGCGCCAGGCTCACGCGAACTCGCGGGCGTCCTAAAAGTTCTCTCGCGGTAATCTTTTACTAGACGTTCAACTTCCTCTATCTCTTTTTTATATTGCTCGATGCGAGTATCTGATGGGTTCGTCCTAGTCAGATTTTCTAGGTT
>DASYIO010000102.1:0-7068 GCA_035997465.1 Minisyncoccota bacterium
TACCTCAGGGTAGCTATTTTGCTTCGCGGTGCGCGCACAGCGGACATCGCGATACGAAGTAGAAGTGGTGGACCCCGCAAAGCCTTTGGCGGCGTGGGGTAAACTTTATAAATGTTCTATGTCTATATTTTGGAAAGCACCAAGGACAAAAGCCGGTACATAGGCGCTACAAGCGATTTAAAAAACCGCCTAGCCGAACACAACGCCGGAGAAACCAAGTCGAACAAATCAAAAGCCCCCTATGTCATAGCTTGGTACGGCGCTTTTAAAACAAAAAGTAGCGCTTACGCTTTTGAAAAATATCTTAAATCCAGTTCTGGCTTTGCCTTCAGCAACAAACGTTTTCTCTAATCTTGCCTGCGGCTGACCGCCACACGACTCCGACGAAAAGGCCCTGCCTTGCGACGGGGTCTTTTCTATTTGCGTTTTCCTTTTTTACTGAGCCGGTTGGTTTGAGCCGCCCGAGTTGCCACCCGCAGGGAGATTTACCTGCACGGTTGCGCTCCCGCCCTGGGCCGGAGCCTGGTGGTAGCGCATATACCAAAAGATGCCCCCTGCAACGACTACTATAAGGATGATAACGGCGACGGCCCAACCAGCCGAGCTGCCGCCCTGGTCGCCCGGATTGTTAACAATGGTTGCCATAGATCGAATATTGAAATTAGTTGGTTAATGAACCTCAACCGTATCCTGTCTATTTGAAGTACACATGAAGCCCTAAGGTTGGCATCGTACAACAATTGAGTATAGTGGCTATAGGTCCTTTGTTTGTGAGGAGTTGCCACCATGACCCAAGCACGACCAATCAGATGGTATGAGACAGCCGCCCTGCTGCTCGCAGTTGTGGGAGCCTGCCTTGTTGCCTCGTCTCTTTCGTCGTTCTAAGCAGAAAGCCGTCCGGTCGCCCCAGAGGCGGCCGGGGCTTTTGTTTTTAGGGCAACGTGGTATAGTAGGCCCACAACTAAGACTACTTTGGATACCACCCGCGTTAATCACCAGATACGAGCAAAAGAGGTCCGCGTCGTCGGCGCCGAGGGCGAAAACCTGGGCGTTTTGGCCCTTTCTGACGCTATAGAGAGGGCTACGGAGCTTGGCCTGGACCTTATCGAGATAAGCCCCAACGCGGTGCCCCCGGTTGCTAAAATAATGGAATATGGTAAATTCCAATACGAAGCTCAGAAGAAACGCCGCGAAATAAAGGCCAAATCCCATGTTACCGAGACCAAGTCGGTCCAGGTAAAGATTGGCACCGGCGACCACGACATGCAGCTAAAGGCCAAGCGGGCCGCCGAGTGGCTCAAGGAGGGCCACCGGGTCAAGGTAGACCTCTTTTTGTGGGGTAGGTACAAGTACATGGAGTTTGGCTTTCTTAAAGAAAGGCTCGAGAGGTTTCTTAAGCTCATACCCGAGGACTACAAACTTGCCGAGCCTATAGGCAAGAGCCCCAAAGGCTTGGCAACAGTATTAGAGAGAGCCAAAAAGCAGCAGTAATCGGGCACGAGCAATACGAGTTTACGAGTGAGAAGAAGCCGAGTGAAAATCAGCATGAAAACAAACAAATCATTTTCTAAGCGCATCAAAGTCACTCGCCGTGGCAAGCTTGTCGCGCGCAAGCCGGGCAAAAACCACTTTAACGCCAAGGAGGGCCGCTCCAAGCAGATGAGCAACAACCGCACCCAAAACCTGACCCTTACCCCCAAAGTGCTGCAGCGCTACATCGGCAACCCGACAAAATAGTTAGTAACCCTAAGTAATTTTATATGGCACGCGTAAAAGGAGGAGTCAAAAGCAATAAGCGCCGCAAAAATATATTGGCGATGACCAAGGGCTACCGCTTTGGTCGCTCGACCAAAAAGCGCCAGGCCCGCGAGGCAATATTCCACGCTGGCAAGAACGCCTTTGCTCACCGTCGCGACAAAAAGAACGATTTTCGCCGCCTGTGGGCTGTCCGCATCAACGGCGCACTCGACGCTATGGGCTCCGAAGTATCGTACAGTCGCCTCATTGGCGCCTTGGGCAAAAAGAAGATGCTCATAAACCGCAAGATGCTCTCTGAGCTCGCGCTTAAATCCCCCGACTCCTTCGCCCGCCTGGTCAAACAGGTGGCCTAACTAAACTCAAATTGATTGCAAAAAACCGGCACATGCCGGTTTTTTGCTGCCCCGGCTGGGGGATTTTTTAGTTTACAAATGCGCAGCCAATGATGCTTTTTCGGCATTGCCTTCGAAGCGGAACGAGGCGCGGTTGAGCTTGTCTTGCTTAACAAGCTCGAGCACACGCTCGACAAGCGCCTTGGGGTCAGAGTCAAACAATATGCGGTCATTAGCCCTGTGACCCTTTTCTAAAATATATTTAATTTCCTCGTCTGTCTCCCAGTCGGCCTCCAAAATACCCATCGGTTTTTGGTCCTCAAAGGCAATGGTAAATTCGTGTATTGTACCGATGCGCCCGCAGCCAAAAAAGACCGCGTCGCACGAGCGGGTAAATATAAGGTCCCGGCCCGGAAAGCCAAAGCCTGTATAAACTATCAAGTCCATATACTCTACCGGCAGGTTGTACGCCTCGATGTGCTCCTTTTCGGTATTGGCCGGCGAAAATCCAATGGTAAACCCGCCCGCCTCTTTGGCCCCCATGGCCGCCCATAGCGGAAAGCCGGTGGTAGCGCCGTTAACAAGTATCGCGTCGTGCTTGGCTATCTCGCGACCAAGCGCCAGACCCTTGTCGTACGCATCGACGCCACAGTGGCCTGTCTCGGCCGCGCCCGATATGCCGCATTTAATTTTTAGATGTTCGTTCTTGGGGTCCATAAAGAAAGTATACCACCAGGTAGCAGTAATAAATTGTCAGCAAAAATAGTCTGGCCAGCCGAGCAGGGCTCCGAGGACTTTTTTGATAGCAATTTTTACGGCTACAAGTCTATCTCCACACTGTCCCCTGCCGAGGGCGCTGTTGCCTTAACCCCCAAGTAGTCGTTGATGCGTTGGCTTAAAAATCCGGCTGCCGCAGGCTCGCCCTCGACTACAAACACGTGCTTTAAGGACCCTTGTGCGCCCTCTACAAGCTCCAGGAGCCCCGCGCTGTCGCGATGCGCCGAGTAGCCGTACAGAGTCTCTATGTGTGCTCGCACGGGGATTACTTCGCCCTTGGCCGCGTGCAAATTTTTTTCGCCCTCTAAAAGCCGGCGGCCAATAGTGCCGGCAGCCTGGTAGCCCACAATAAGCAGGGTCGAGTTGGGGTCGGGCAATACAAAACGCTCGTGGCTAAGTACGCGCCCGCCGTTACTCATGCCCGAGCCTGCTAGGACAATTTTGGGGCCCTTGTTGGCCTCAATGCGCCGCGACTCCTCGGTGTCGCGCGCAAACTTAAGCTCAGGAAAGTCAAAGATCTTTTCCCCTGCTCGCATGCGCTCTTGTATCGCAGGCGCAAAGTACGTTGGGTAGTCGCTAAACGATTGCGTAATATGCTCGGCCAGTGGCGAGTCTAAAAATACCGGCACAGATGGTATTTTTTTGTCGGCCATCAGCGAGCGGATCTCATAAATTAGGTCCTGCGTGCGCTCGGTCGAAAACGCGGGGATAAGCAGCGTGCCCCCGCGCGACACAGTCGATGTAATGACGTTCTCTAAATCTTGCTTGCGGTCGCTGTCGTGGCGCACGCGGTCGCCATACACGCTCTCGATTACCAGGTAGTTGGGCGCGGGCAAGGCCTCGGTCTGCGGCAATAGCGGCGAGTTGCCGCCGCCTAGGTCGCCGGTAATAACGACAGACTTGCCGCCGCGGCTAAACTTAGACATCGCCGAGCCCAAAATATGCCCCGCGTCATAAAACTCGTGCACGACCCCGCCCGGCAAGCTAAGCGGCTCGTGCAGGTCGCGCGGCTCCCACAACCCCAGGGCATCTGTAATATCTTTTTCGTTATACAGTGGCGCAGGCCCGTTGTGCTCTTGAGCCCTTGTCATAAGCCCCAGCGCATCGCGCATAATAAACTCGGCCAGGGCGCGTGTCGGTTTGGTCGATATAATTTTGCCCGCAAAGCCCGACTTGACCAAAAACGGGATGCGCCCCACATGGTCGAGGTGCGCATGGCTTATAAACAAGTGCGAGCAGGACTTTGGGTCATAGGCAAACGGCTTGTAATTGTCCTCTTCGTGCGTCCCCTGCTGAAACCCGCAGTCTATGAGGAACTTTGCTTCGCCCACATCAAGCATAAAGTTAGAGCCGGTGACCGAGCCGGCGCCGCCCCAAAACGTAAGTTTAGACTCCATGTGCCTTTATTGTAGCAAATATTGCAACAAAAAACGCCGCCCCAAGGCGGTGTTCTTTGTAGGACTTCGAAAGCAAAGCGTCTACTTGTTGTGGTAGGTGGGTGCTCGCAGTCTGGCACCACGGTGACAGACGATGTAGGGCTCCCTGTAGATCACTTAAGTAACTTTTGCCTTCGATGCCCTGCCCCAAGTATATCAAACCCCGCCTGAAGGCGAGGTGGATAAGCAATTTGGGATTTCAGTTGACTAGTCGTCAACGCCAAAGCGTTTGTAGGTAACGACCGGGTCGTTGCCAAACCAGTGCTTAATTTCGTGCGCGGCCTCCTCAGGGGTTTCAGACGCGTGGACCAGGTTAAATACCGGGCGCTTTTCAAGGTTGGCAATAGCCGGAGAGTCGTTGCTAAAGTCGCCGCGTATGGTGCCCATGTCGGCCTGGTACGGCATCGTGGGGCCCGCGATCTTGCGCACCATGTCCACAGCGTGCACGCCCTGCACAACCATCTTAACCATAGGGGCCGATGTCATAAACTCGATAAGCCAGCCGCGCACATGGGGCCCGATTTTTGCAGGGTCGTCGGTGCCGTAGTGCTTTTTGGCGCTCATGCCGTATTTGTTAAACGTGTTGAGAGTCTTTTCGCCAAGCCTAGTAACCCACGCCTTGTCTTTGGGGTAATGGTCATTGACCAGCTTGGTCGTGGGCATAAACATCTCCAAAGCCACTATCTTCATGTCGCGCTGCTCGAAGCGCTTTATAATTTCGCCAATAAGCCCCTTGCGTACTCCGTCGGGTTTGACGAGTACAAATGTCCTCTCTTCTTTAATTTTCATTGCCCCGAGTATAGCCCCGTTGAGCCATTTTTGCAAGCATTAAGGCCGGCAACGCTTGCGCGCCGCCGGCCTCTTACTCTTTCCGTCGGAACTCGAACGAGCAGTGTGTGTAGAAATATTCTCCGGGCTTTAGCCACAAGCAACGCTTTGTGCCGAAATCTCTTCCCTGCGCAATAACTGGCTCAACGCAAAGGTACCGCTCATCGTCCCGCCAGAGCACTAACATAGCAGCGGGGGCTTTCAGGAAATCTCCCCCAAAAGTCATCTTCGTGGTCCCCAGTCCTGGTACTAGGATCTCAACAGTGTAGAAGTGACGACTACCCCGGCGAAATCCTTCGCTGAGCGGCACAAGTAACGGTTCGTTGAGAAGCCCTTCTATTTTTCTAATACTACTGTGAAGAATGTAGGCCGTGCCCTCTGGTGTGGCAAAGTACGGGTGCCAACCAAAGCCGACGGGCACATCTGCGGTAGCCTCACGCGATAGTGAAGCGAAGAACGTATAACCGAAACTCTCTCCCTGTTGGCGAGTGATTTTGCACGAAATGTTGCAGGGTTGCTTGAGAGCCCCGAACATCCGTGTACTAGAGAGTGCCCACGAATCACCCCTTGATATGCCCTTTGTATGGCGCAAGGGTCCATGTTGCGGCAAGTTAAACCGCTCGTCGACGGTCCCAAAGTTAGGAAAGCAAAGATGCATCCCGCCTCGCACCTTGATCTCTTCTCCGATTTGCAGTTGCTGCTGAGGAAAAAAGATGTCCACGCCGTCTTGCCTCCAGGTCCTAACAGTAGCTCCGGTCTTTGAAAGACCCGGCATGGCTATTCTCCACGATTAGGGCTCTTGCCCGGGTTTCTACTCCAAACCAAAATTACATTAGATGGAGATTTCTTACAACCTACGCGGTCAAAACCTCGGCCCCGTCTTTTGTTATCAAAACTGTGTGCTCGGTCTCGGCAGAGCGGCTATGGTCGGCCGTAACGTATGTCCACTCGTCGGGCATAAGCTCGATGTCGCCCGCGCCCTCGGTAAATATAGGCTCAATGGCCAAGACCAGGCCTTCCTCCAAAACCGGCCCCTGCCCTGCTTTGCCAACATTGGGCACAAACGGGCCCTCGTGAGGCACCCGGCCCAGCGAGTGGCCACCCAGCTCCTCGACAACCCCTAAGCCGTACTTTTTGGCGACGGTCTGTATGGCTGCACCCAAGTCGCCCATGCGAGCACCCGGCTTGGCTACCTTAAGCGCCTCGCGCAAGGCCTCTTCTGTTGCCTCTATAAGTTTTTTACCCTTCTCGTCACCCTTGCCCGCCACAACCGTAATAGCCGCGTCGGCAAAGTAGCCGTCGATACTTAGACCCAAGTCGAGCATGACCAAGTCGCCCTCCTCAACGATCCTGTCCTCGCTCGGTATACCGTGCACCACCTCTTCGTTAATGGACACGCACAGCACCGCGGGGAACGGGTACGCCGAGCCCTCTTGTTTGTAGTTTAAAAACGCCGACGTGGCTCCTGCGCTTTTTATAAAATCCTCGGCCGCCAAGTCGAGCGCCGCGGTCGATACGCCGGGCACCACAAGCGTTGCGGTATGCCGCAGGGCCTCGGCAAGCACCTTGCCCGCTTTGCGCAAACCGTTTATTTCTTCCTGAGTTTTAGCGATCATAGGCCGAGCGCTTTGATGATGTCGGCGTGCACCGCCTCGATAGGCTGGTCGGCCCTTATCTCTATAACAACACCCTGGGATTTAAAATACTCGACCGCTTTAGCCGTATTTTCCTCATACTCGCGCATGCGATGCTCGACAGCGTCCGAGGCGTCGTCTTGGCGGCCCTCAACCCCCTTGCGCACGGCAAGGCGCTTTTCGACCTCCGCGTCGGGGATACTTAAATAAATAGCTCTATACGGCCTCTCGAGCCAGGCGGCAGTTTCGGCAAACGCCTCCGCCTCTTTGAGCTTGCGGCACGCACCCTCAAACACAACTGCC
>DASYIO010000103.1:0-2361 GCA_035997465.1 Minisyncoccota bacterium
CATATCTAGTTTTTAGTGCTGCACGCTCCTCCTCTTGCTCCTTGGCCTGCGCATGTAATGCAAAAGGGGTCAAAACGGCCGCGGCAAGCAACATAAGGACAGGAATGGCTAGGAAAATTAGCACTGCCATACCAGGCTTCCCTTTGAAAAAGGCGTCCCCTAAGAATATATACCTCACGATTCGTCTTAAGGCCTCGATGGCTAAAATGACAGCTAGGAGGAGAGCGCCCGCGCTTGCCATAAGCGTGTGGGCTGAGGTTATGCCATTCCAGGCGTTCAAAATCATTGCGGCGATTACTACTGTCGCCAAGCCCAAGGCGAACACAAAAATCACCTGCATGAGCCGCGTAAGGACAGGGAGACTGTTTTGTATAAAATTGCTCATATTTAAAGTTTAAAAACTACTAAGAGGCCTCTTAATGGAATAGGATATCATCCCCTAGAAACATGCGCGCGAGGCTCCCTGGGATGTGGCATGGCATGGTTAAACCAGCTGAGCTGTTTTCTAAGCGTGTCCAAATGCGTGGACGCTCAGAAAACTTAGAACCAGGAAAAGGTTTACGAAACAAGCCTAATTTAGAATCCTCTGAACAAACAATTACTCTGCTCCGCGGGTAGGACTCGAACCTACAACCAACTCCTTAACAGGGAGCTGCTCTACCATTGAGCTACCGCGGAATACGTCCGCCTACAGCGGACTGTTGCAGTATACGAAAAAAGATGGTGTTTGAAAAGTTTTTAAAAGGTGCTATATTAAGGGAGTCCTTATAGGTGCATAAAACACTGAAAAAGGATGTTTTCCTCCTTTTTGTTCGATTCGGATACGAAGGGCGTGGCGCTGGGGCAACCCGGCGTCACGCTCTAAATTTTTTATAAAACTTAGTATCTCTTTTGGAGCACGTCTGTCAGGCGGTGGGCAAGCACATCGGCGCCGGGGATGACGCCAAGGATTGTAAGGATCCACCCCAGTGCCAGCACAGCTAAAATTGTGCCCAGCACAATCCCTGCGCCATACAGCACGCCGTTTACAAAACTTTTAGACGGCTTTGCGGTAGTGTTCGACTTTATTTCAGTAAGCAGAGTCTCTACCTTTTTGGCCTCGGCCTGTGTCTCTTGGTCCATTGCTTTTAGTATACCGTGCGACCTTTATCTAAAACACAGGTGCCTTGGGTAGACTGTGGGTACGGGGTCGGCGTCGACTGCCCTGGGCCTTTATTGGAATTGGAGTAAAAACCAACTTATGACACAAACCCAAGCCGAAAAAGACATCGCAGACAAAAAGGTACAAGAGGACAAGGCTAAAATGGATGCCGACGCAGCCGCAAAAAAGGTATAAATTATTGTAAAAGAGGCGGCCCATGGGCCACCTCTTGATGTGTTCGGTATCTCGGCTATCCGCGCCAAAAGCAGCGGGTACCTCGTGGGGCAGGCACCCCAGGAGGGAAGTCGCCCAAAAACGGGACCATATCTACGTTCCATGCTCGCTTTTCGTAGTCGGCCATGCCGACGTACAACTGCTCGCCGTCCCACACGAGCGAGACGTTCGTCGCGCGGTCAAGGCAGGTTTCCGTGCCGCTAGTCCTCAGCACATAGTCGTACTGAGCGAGCGAAAGGAACCGCTCTTGCCGCCTGGCAAGCCTTGTCCACCCCGAGGCAGGGCCGAAGCATTCTTCAAAGAGGTCCTCGTAGACGACCTCAGCGATGGCTTCTTTGATGCACAATTTGCCCTGGGGCATTGCGAGTACGTAATCGGGCGACTCGTCTGCATCGACGCGGCCGAAGCCTTTGCCGCACAGGAGCTTGTGCCGATCGCCCTCTTGGTTGGCGGGGACGAGGAAGCTCGACGCGATGACTCGAATGCGAGTGGCGAGCGGGGGCCGATCAAGTTGTGCAAGGGCCATGATGAACCTAACCTTCCGTGTGCTGGGAGTTCGAGCCTACACGGGCTCTCCGGCGGACAGTTTAGCGCGCTTTGGCCTTTGTTACAACTTGGTTGTGCAGTTTTGGCGAACACTTAATACAGCGGCAGCCTTTGGGTTTTATGTACTCGTCAAAAAAGTCCGTGTCGTAGTCATACGTTAGCTCCTCGCCAGCCTTTATCTTGCGCTTGCTAAGGATGTAGACCCGCCCAAGCCGTATGTCTATCTCGCAGTTAGGGCGGCACGAGTGATTAACATAGCGTGCTGTGTTAGAGCGTACCGAGCCGTCTATGGTCAGGTAGCCTCTGCCGGTATCAAAAAGATATTGGTTCTCTATATCCTCCTCCTGCTTTTTGGTAAGTCGCGGGCCTGTATACTCAATGATGCACTTGCCCTTGGGGATGTCCGATAAGGTAAAGAGCCCGAGCCCCGCTAAAGAGCG
>DASYIO010000104.1:0-10217 GCA_035997465.1 Minisyncoccota bacterium
AATAAGAAAAGTAATGATAGCGAGCGTCCAGCCGGTTTTATTCATATGCTTAAGAGTATATAGCGCCACCCCGTATTGCAAGGGTAGCGCCGGAGGGCCAGGACGCCTATTGGCGGCCCAGCCCTCCGGCTTAGGTGCTGATTTTTTCCATACTTCTTCGACCTTGCTTACTGTTACGTTTTCTGTAACCCTCGCGTCAGTCTCTAGGTAACGGCGGCCGCTATGCGGCTCATGTGCGTCGTCCCCGGTGCAAGGCCTCTTGCCGCCTCGCACATACACACTGTACTAAAGTGCTCTGAACGCGAGGTGAAATAAAGTATGAAGAAATTAAGACCTCATGCTGGCCTGTTTTTGTTTCGAAAAGTCCAGCGACGTCTTGCTTGTAGGCTCTGCGCCGCGCGCCGCAGCCCCGCCCAGCGGCAACAGCACCGACACAGTGGTGCCGCCTGGGCGCTTGTTGTTTTTGCGGCGGCTCTCGACCTGTATCTTGCCTCGGTGCACGCGTACCATTTCGTTGACTATTGTTAGGCCCAACCCCGAGCCCTCTTCCTGTCCGCGGCGGTTGCGCGAGCCGTCGGCGCGGTAAAACGGCTCAAATACATGCCAAAGTTCCTCCTGTGTCATGCCCACGCCCGTATCCTCGACGCAAAAGAGCACCATGTCGTCGTGTGGCCGCAGGACTACGCTCACGCTCCCGTTGGAGTTTTTCGGTGTGTAGGAGATGGCGTTTTTGACCAGGTTGGACATGACCTGCTCGAGCCCGGTTGTGTTGCCCAAAACGATAGAGCCGTGCTCGGTGCGCAGGGTAAGTTTGATGTTTCTTTCTCGTGCCATTGTTTGGTATTGCGCCACCACCGACTCGGCCAACGGAATAAGGTCGAGGTTTTTAAACTGCATGCGCTCGGGGCGCGCGAGCGAGTTTAAAGACAGCAGGTTGTTTATGATCTCTGAAATGCGGTTGAGCTCGCCGATTATTTCGGCAAATGTGGCTTTAAGGTCGGGGCTCAGCGACTCGTCAAATAGGGCAACCTCGCTGCTGGTCTTAATGATGGAGAGCGGTGTGCGCAGCTCGTGGGCCACGTTGGATATAAATAGCTTTTGGTGGCGCAAGTTGTCGCGCGAAGGCCGCAAAGACAGGCGGATAAGTAGCCCGGCTGCGCCGGTCGCCGCGATAAGCAAAAGAGCCAATAGTATCCAGCTACTTTGTGCATAGACCGCAACCGCAAGCAGGGCGCCCATACAAAGGGCCACAAACCCTATCTGCAGGGCGATAATATGGACCGCCGTCCTAAAAAAGAGGTCGCTTTGGTAGCTATGCGCGAACCTCTCCCAGCAGGCGGTAGCCCACGCCACGAACTGTTTCAAATAGTTGCTCTCCATCATCGTTGGTGCCAAGTTTTTTGCGCAGGTTCTTCATGTGCACATCCAGGACGTTGCTCCACGACAGGGAGTTAAAGTCCCACACATGGTCAAACAGCTTCTCGCGCGACAGAACCTCGTTGGGTTGGCGCATAAAGCACTCCAAAAGCGAGAACTCTTTTAGCGTCAGCGGTATTTCCTCGGTGCCGCGGCGCACCACGCGCGTGGCCATGTCCATCTCGAGCGGCCCCACCTTGAGTGTTACGGGTTTTTGCTGAGCCGGGCGACGCAGCACGGCGTTAATGCGCGACAAGAGCTCCTCAAAGCTAAACGGCTTAACAATGTAGTCGTCGGCGCCTTTGTTTAAGAGGTCAACCTTGTGCTCGGTCTCGTTGCGCGCCGTCAAAATAACGATAGGGGTGGTGACGCCCTCTTGGCGCACCGACTCGGTGATAGTCGCGCCGTCGAGCCCCGGTAGCATGAGGTCGAGGATAATGAGGTCGTACTCGTTGCGATACAGCAGTATGCGGCTGCGAGCCTTTTCGGGGTCGGGGAGCCAGTCTACCGCATAGCCCTTAAGCTCGAGCCCCTTTTTAAGGGCCTTGGCCAAGCGCTCTTCGTCTTCGACAATGAGTAAATGCATACGTAGGGTTTATGAACGATTAATACCCCTCTAGTGTGAGGCATACAACCTGAAGTATTCATGAACCCTACCACAGATTGGCAGAAATTCGTTGAGATTACTACTCTTTTTGGCTAAATAGGGCCCAATCGCGCACAAAGAGCCAGCGAGCTATATGGACAATGCCGTACGTTATAAAGAATGCCGATGCCACGTCGATGGTGTAGTGGATGTGGCCCAAAAGTACCACGGCGGCAAAAAACAAGGACGCCCCAAGGCAAAATAAAGCTACGCGCCTGTCGATATCCCAAAGAGCGACAACGCCCAAAAACGGCAAACCCGTGTGCGCCGAAAAGAACTGGTCCGCGCCAAAGAACGAGTGTGCGATAGTCTCGCCAAACTGCGTTACGTACTGTGCCTCGGGCGGCCCCAAATGCGTCATGAGCGTAAAGAGGGAGCGTATCACGATAAACAACGCCGCCGTCTTTAATCCAAACGGTATCCGCTTAGGGTGAGGTAAAAACAAAAGTACGCCCACCACCGCGACAAAAAATGTGCCGTAGACAAATATCCCGTCCACATCAAACACAGGGATGTTGGACAGTATGATGTCGGCGACGCCAAGCCCCGCGCGCGCGGTTGCCTGCGTAATAGCCCAAAAATTAAAATAAAGCGCTGCAACGACAGCAAGCACTCCGATGCAGGTCGATACTATAAACCCGGGCTCGCGCAGGGCCGCGTGGTATCGCCTGTAGACTGTCGCCAACATCCCCCAATGATACAATAAGCTTCAACATCTACCCACATGGACTGGCTTACACTCCAAGGCTCGCTCGCCATACTCTCGACCTGGGGCTACGTGCTCCTGTTGCCCCTGGCCATTATCGAGGGCCCTATTATAGGCATTTTTGCCGGGTTTTTGGTGGCATTGGGCCAGATGAACTGGCTCATCGTATTTGTCGTCCTGTTTGTGGGCGACATGATAGGTGACGTCATTTACTACTACATTGGCCGGTGGGGGCACGGCGCGTGGGCTACAAGGTTGGCTGCCCGGTTTGGGATGACGCCCGAGCGACTCGAAAAGTTTAACGAGGCCTTTAACAAGCATGCGGTTAAAATTTTGCTTATCAACAAGACGCAGGCGCTGGGCTCGCTGACGCTGTATTACGCTGGTGCGGTGCGTATGCCCATGGTGCGATTTTTGTGGGTAAACGCAGTGGGCACGATACCCAAAGTTATTTTGTTCGAGGTTGTTGGCTACTACTTTGGCGAGAGCTATCAAAACATAGACAAGTACTTGGGCTATGCCGGCTGGGCGACGCTTGCCATACCTGTTTTGCTGCTTGTTGGGTATTGGCTCTTTAGGCTCTACAGCAAAAAGAATAATGATGTCGAGGGCCTGGTATGAAAAAACTCCTGATAGTTACCGATACTTGGGACCCAAAAATGGACGGCATTGTCCGCGCCATCAAGCATCGCACCCCCGTACTTATGGAGAAGGGGCTAGATGTTACAGTCGTGCATCCTGGGCTTTTTAGGAGCTTTCCGTTCTTTTTGTACCCAGAGGTGCGCGTGGCCATCCTGCCGCGCAACCGCCTGCGCCGTCTACTAAAAGAGACTGCGCCCGACTACATACACATAGAGACCGAGGGTACGTTGGGGTTTGCGGCCCGCCAGCTGTGCCGCGCGCAGGGCCTGCACTTTACAAGCTCGTATCACACGCACCTGCAGTTGTATGCCGATGTGTATGCCGGCATGCCAATAAAGTTTTTGCTTAAGCCTGCGGCTTGGGTGCTGCGCTGGTTCCACTCGGCAGCGGTGCGCACCGTAGTATCGACCGTAACGCTTAAGCGCGAGTTAGAGCGCCAGGGATTTAAAAATTTAGAGGTCTGCCCTTTGGGCGTTGATACCGAGTTGTTTGTGCGCAACCCAGCAAGCGACAAGGGGCATGGCTTGCAAAAGCCCGTCTTTGCATTTTTTAGCCGTGTCGCCCCTGAAAAGAGCCCCGAAGATTTTTTAAGGCTTGATTTGCCCGGTACCAAGTTGGTTATCGGCGATGGCCCCGCGCGCAAAAAACTCGAGCACAAATACCCAAACGCCAAGTTTGTCGGATTTAAGCATGGGCAGGAGCTTGTCGACTGGCTCTCGTGCGTTGATGTGGCCGTGTTGCCATCGCGCACAGAGACGTTTGGCCTGGTGGTGCCCGAGGCGCTTGCCTGCGGCATCCCTGTGGCCGCGCACAATGTCATGGGCCCGCAAGATAGTATTACAAACGGAGTCGATGGTGTCTTAAGCGACGACCTGCGCCAGGCCGCGCTTGATTGCTTAAAAATAGATAGGGACAAATGCCGTGAAAAGGCGCTTAAGTTTTCGTGGGCATCATCTGCACAAGAGTTTGCCAGACTCCTCGTACCCGCGCGCGGCTAATTTTAGGCACAAAAAGCCCGGCCAACCGGCCGGGCTCCTGCAACTGTTTTTGCGGCGCCCTGTTAGTAGGCGTCGCGGGGGAAGCACCGAAACTCGGGCGAGTATTCGCATTCCATGTGAGCGTCGGTCTTGGCGTACGGATCCTTCCGGATTTCTGCTTGGTCCATCAGATTCATGATGATGAACATCGCGAGCCCGGCCACTACGCCGCCCGAAGCGATTGGCAGCAGGGTGAAGTTTATCACCACCGGTACCGCGGCGCTCGCCAGCCAGTAGAACACGAACGGCAGGATGAACGTGTGCCACGCCTTGGCAGGTGACTTTTCCTGGGCGAGGGTGTATTGGTCGCCTTTGAGAGCCCCCTTTTCGAGCCAGTACGACAGATAGACGCCGGCCGCCAACATAGCCACATGCCATAGCCAGTGGGTGTACCAGCCATCTTTGACGACTGGTGCCTTCTGCAAAATGAACACGGCGCAGCCGATGCACAGCGGCAGAAATACGCGCTCGCCCCAAAGCTCCGCGAGGTAGTGTGGGCGGTTTCCCGGGGGAGTTCCCCCGACGCGCGCTTCGATATGCATCAGCAGCCACCCCGTACCCGGATTGATGAGGAAGAGGAACGCCGCTGCCGCGTACGGACCGTAGTTATAGATGAGCCCGAGCACCGGTAGGCTCCCGATGCTTTCTGAGATGGGCATGGCCCGTTTCTCCTCCGTTGGTTCGCCAGCGTGAATCTTCTGTCGTAGGCGGCGCCTACTCCTAATATATAATATACACCCAAAACATCAAAAAGTCAAGTTAGATATTTTTGCCATGCGAAAAGGCCCCGGAGCTCCGGGGCCTTTGCCCAACTGTCAGGTCGGGATTTATCCGAACAACTGCCTTAACGTAAAGAATATGGTGCTAATCCCGATTGGGATGAAGAACAACGCGAATATTCCTGTGGGCAGTGTCATGATTGGCGGACTATTCTGGAACATTGTACGCAGGAAGCGGGCCTCAATCCAATAAGTCACGACAGCCGTCGCCACGCCCCATCCCAGCGCGGACCAGCTCACTATCGACGGTCGGCTTCCGAAAGCGACCACCAAGGCTGCAACCAGTGCGCTGATTACTGCTGGGACATTAAGGCGCAGCCCGGGCCGTCCTTTTTGGATTTCGGCTGGAGTTCGGAATTCCAGCGTTCGTGGGTCCATCATCGTTTCCTCACAGGTCATTGCGGCAGAGAGCCGCTCCCGCACGCACAATACCCACTTAATATGAAAACGTCAAGAACCTGCGCGCAATTTAAGCATTTCGCGGTTCATTTTTATTATTGCCCACGGCGAGAGTACTCGCAGCACATCCGTGCTCATCTTTAAGTCGCCCCAAGTGCCTTTTATAAGTCCGTATTTGTCGCTTTTGCGCGTATGGGTAACCTCTTGCCAGCGCACGACCGCCAAGCGCATGCGGCGCGCAATAATAAGCTGGTTCATGTACGACTCAATCCCAAACTTAGGCAGCTTGTTTATTTCGTGCAACACATCGTTTAGCAAACTTTTGGGTATAACGCGCTCGCCGCTGGTAAAGTCGAGCCCAATAGCGTGATGTATGCCAAACGCGTTTTTGCGCAGCGATATCGAAACGTCGGCTTCGCCCAGAAGTACGGGTCGTGCCAGGGCCGAGATGTCGTGCTCGGTAATATTTTGCAGGTCGGCGTCTAAGAGCATTATAGTTTCGTTTGTCGCGGCGTTTAATCCGTGTACCAGAGCTTTGCTCTTGCCGCCGTTTTTAGGCAAGGCAATAAGTTTGACGGTGGGGAAGCGCTCGACAACCTCGACGGTGTCGTCGCTGCTGCAATCGTCAACGACGATCACTTCGTCTAAGTCCGAGTGCCCCGTAGCGGCCGCAAGTACGGCGGCAATGCGCGGGGCCTCGTTGTAGGCGCAAATGATGCAGGAGATCTTCTTCATTGGGGCGCCTTTCGGTCCCACAAAGTATATACCAAATAGGCTAGCATCGCCCCTGTTTTGTATTTAATGCTACAATCGGCGCATGGATTTTATTATCATTTTTTGCGGCAAGTATCTTTTATACATTATGGCTTTGGCCCTGGCGACCTACTGGTTTTTGTCGCCGCGTGCGGCTAAGGTCGAGCTGGCGGCCGCAGCAGTCGCAGCACTTGCGCTGGCCTACGGCTTGGCGCGCGTGGCCGGACTTTTTATGCAGCACGACCAGCCGTTTGCGGTCTTTGGCTACACCCCGCTTATCCCGCATGCCATAGACAACTCATTTCCATCCGACCACTCGGCGCTTGCGGGTGCTTTGGCTGGGGTTGCAAGCCTTTACAACAAAGCGCTTGGCATACTCATGTGGGTGCTTGCTGTCGGCGTTGCCGCCGGCCGCGTATTGTCGGGGCTGCACTATCCGGTTGACGCGGTTGTTGGTCTTATTGTGGGCGGCATAAGCGCCGCTTTAGCGTACTACTTTGTTCATCTCTATTTCAGTGCGCGCGCTCATACTGAGGCTTAACTCCGCGCATCATAACTTTGAGGCGGGGTCATGACTAGGTAATCTTTATCTTTATGACTTTGAGCTTAAGCAAGCGGATAGCGGGCGGAGCGGTCGGCCTTGCAGTTGGCACATTATTGGCGCTTGCTGCGCCTTTGACCTACGCGCAAACGACCGACACTACTACAGACACCACGGTAACCACTCCGGGCGTACCGTCCACAGGCGCCGGGGGCGAGGCGGCCTCCAATGTGTTGGTACTCGGAGCCTCTGCGGTTGTGCTGGTGGCCGGCGGCGCGTATCTTCTTAAGACCCGCAAACAGGCCTAACGCTCTATGCGCATAAGCCCCAGGCTTATTGTCGCAACCGTAGTGCTCGCGGCGGGCGTGGTATTTGTTACCACGCTCGTTCGCGCTGTGTGGTATATGCCCGACCCCGACACGGCATCGTCTGCCCTGGTTGCAGCCGCGCCGGCCCGCGCAGTAGTGCCGGGTGATTTGCCAGAGCGCTTGCGTATCCCGGCGCTTGGTATAAACGCGTTCGTGCGACAGGTTGGTGTTAATGCGCAGGGCAATATGGCAACGCCCGGCAACTTTACCGATGTGGGGTGGTACAGGTACGGCACGGTGCCCGGATTTGTGGGGAGCGCGGTCATAGACGGCCACGTCGACAACGCGCTGGCGCTCGACGGCGTGTTTAAACACTTAAGCGACCTAAAAGCGGGGGATGATATATACGTCGACACAGCATCCTCAACGCCGCTGCATTTTGTCGTGGTCGATGTCGAGTCGTACCCGTCCGACCAAGTGCCTTTGGATAAATTATTTAATACCAAAGACAAAGCGAGGCTCAATTTAATAACCTGCACCGGCACCTGGATCCAAAATCAAAAAGAGTATGACCAACGCTTGGTCGTGTATGCAGAGTTATGGTCTTAGACTTTCTTTAAATTTGCCAGCGAGCGCTCGACATCGACAATTGATACGGGTTTTACCAGGTGATCATTAAAGCCTGCGGCCTGTGCATGCGCTTTGTCGTCTTGCTGGCCGTAGCCGGTAAGCGCCACAAGCGATATGTCGTCGCCAAACGTGGCGCGCATGCGCCTTGCCACCTCGTAGCCGTCAATGTCGGGGAGCCCGATGTCGAGCAGGGCCACGTGCGGCCTCAGGGTCTGTGCTTTTTCCAAAGCGTCATAGCCGTTGTGCGCTATGGATACACTGTGGCCGTTATGCTCAAGCAATGTGCCAAGCATGTTGGCGGCGGCTTCGTTGTCGTCCACAACAAGCACGCTAATAGGCCCAACCGCGCGCACCAAACTTTCCATAGTCGAGCGCGAAAAACGCCCGCGCTGCTCTTTTTGCGGCCCTGCGGTGAGCGGGGTCTGCAAGGTTGCAGGCAACGGGAGCTCTACGATAAACTCGCTGCCTTTTCCTGCGCCGCGGCTGCGTGCCTCGATGTGCCCTTGATGGAGCTCGGTCATGCGCTTAGCAAGCGAGAGCCCAATATGGAGCCCGCCGGGGCCCTGGCTGCGCTGCGCGCCGCCGGCAAATGGCTCGAATATCTTTTGCATGCGCTTTGGCGCAATACCTTGGCCGTTGTCTTGCACGCGTACTACGGCCTTGTTACCCTCGCGCGCAAGCGACAGACTAATAGTGCCCCCGGGCGGCGTGTACTTGGCCGCATTGTTAAGCAAGTTAACAAACACCTGGGTAAGCCGCACCGGGTCGGCCTCTATCCAAATGGCCTCTGCGGGTAGCGATTTGCTAAACATGTGTTTGCGCTCGTTCATATACGGGCCCGCCATCTCAAGCGAGCGCTCGATAATGTCGTTTAGGCTGGCCACCTCGCGCTCGAGCTTAAATTTTTGCTGCGAGATGCGCGTAATATCCAAAAGGTCATCAAGGAGCCTTGCCAGGGTATTAAGGTGCGCGCCCATCATCTGGAGCACGTCCGCGGGCCCCGCTTCTTGGGTCTTTAATATTTCGAGCCCCGACAGCACCGGCGAAAGCGGGTTGCGCAGCTCGTGTGCAAGTATGGCGATAAACTCGGCTTTGGCCTTGTCCTCCAGCGATATCTTTTCAAGCGCGTTTTCCAGCTGACCCACGTGGCCCTCGAGCGTTATGACGGCTTCTTTGCGCTCCTCGGTAATAGAGCTAAACAAAAGGAATATGAGCGAGAGCGTACCGATGAGTACTTGGATGCCAAACAGAGCATCTACAGCGTGGGCGGTAATGGGTCCGTAGCCCCACAATATGCCGCTAAGCCCTATGACCGCGGTCATAATAAGCGCCAAGCCGGTGCCACGCGGGCCGGTGCGCAGACTAGCCCAAATAAGCGGCAGTATCAATATATAGATGAGCGATATGCCCACAACCGAGCTGTAAGGCGTCCAAAATACAAGAAAGTTAATGACGCCGATGCTCCCGAATATGACGAGGCCTACCATTATCTCGCGCGCGGTCTTGGTAAACATTGGGCGATACCCCCAGCGGATAACGAACGGCGCAAAAGACAGCAGCGACACCGTGTGTCCTATCCAAATACCCACCAACAGGTTGGCATCGATAGCGTGCGCAAAGTAAATCGCCGCGCTCCCGGCAATAACGAGCGCCGATATAAAGGTGGCAATAAAAGAGGCGAGTATAAGCCCCAGTGTGTCGCGCAGCCGGCTCATAAGCGGGTGGAAGCCGGCGCGCAGCAAAATGTAGGCACCCGCCAAAGCCTCGAGCGTGTTGCCCAGGCTTACACCCGTGGCAAGCGACGGCTCGAAGCCACGCACCATAAGCACCACAAACATCGACAGCAAAAGCGAGGGCCACAGGTTAAGCCCCCAAAATATAAGACCGGCAAGCCCCACGGCAGCCACAGGCCACACCAGCGAGGCGCCGCTGGCCCCGGAAGGGATAAAAGTAAGGCTTAGCCATGCCACGCCTGCGTACACAAGCCCCAAGAGTATGAAGCGCACAGCATAGGTACCCGATGGATTGTTGGGTAGGAATGGAGGCATAGACATCGCCACCATATCAAAACGTCTTTGTAAATACAACCTTAAACGGCGTCCTTCTCCTGAAAGGAAAAGGTAACCGTAGCCAGGGTAATAAGCACCACCGCCCACACAGCCATGCCCAAAAGATCCCATTTGATGTCCAGGAATGTCGCGCCCGTGGTCATGACCTGGCGTACCGCATCACTAAAAAATGTCAGCGGCAGGAGTTTGGCGATAAATTGCAGCCACGCAGGCATGTTCGATACGGCAAAGAATGTCCCGCCCAAAAACATCATGGGGAAGACGACCAGGTTGGCAAACACCGGCACCGAG